>JBAUTA010000963.1:0-18280 GCA_049581985.1 Kovacikia sp. | reverse complement strand
TATTTGGATTGTGAGAAAGGAGTCCACTGGACTCCTTTCTCACAAAGCGTCTCAAACTCACAACTGATTTAGGACTGCTATAGCCCTTTTCAAGGGTGTGAGGTACAGTGAGGGTGCTTCGTGCCCCACTGTACCTCACATTTCTGTACTTCACCCAAATGCAAACCGCTATATATGAGGAGTCAGAGGTAGGGGGGGAGGGCTAGGGGTGTGATTAATCTGACAACTATAATATTTCTAGATATTGGCACCCACTATATCTTCAAAAACCCTTAAAACAGCAGATCCCTGTCCAATTCATGTCCAGGTCTGGCTCTATCCTGTGGTGGAGAATCTATAGGGGGAGGAGGGGCATACTGGAAAAAGAAGGCGCATTTTCTGGATTTGGATTGCTGATTGCACTTCAAATCCTCTCAATTGTTCTTTACTGAATGGGTATATGGCATCCGCACAGCAAGTTAAGCAGTACCTCGCTTACTGGTTTCAGTTAGGGAAGGGAGTAGTTATTCAAGGCGGGAAGGAAACGTTGCTTCCCCAACCTGTCATTCAAGGCAACGCTTATAGTCAGGCGTTTGAAGATTGTTGGCAACGGATTTTATCCCCCGAATCGAAGGATTGTCATTTAGAAGGAACTAATCAAACGATCGCCGAACTGCTCACGCCTGGTTGGGAGATTGATCCGTGTAGCCGCTGCTCCATGCCTGTACCGCTTAGGAGTGTGGGAGTTTCAGCATCGCTAGATTGCCCGTGTATTGATTTGCCTGGTTGGCCCAATACTGAAGTTCCGCAGCCGCGTTTGCCCGTCGATAGCCAGAATCTTTTATCTCAGATTCGGAATCGGCTAAACAGTGTCAGCCCTTAATAGACGCCAGTTTCACAGATTGCCTCCGGGGTATCTCATAACTCCAAAAATCGGAAGCTAGCTCCGTGTTGGGAAAAATAGCGCGAGCTTCTAGCAACAAATCCTTTACTTCTAAGGAGTTGCCTGGGGCATAGCGAGGGCTGAAATGAGTCAAAATCAGCCGTTGAGCTTGGGCAGATAGGGCTACTTGAGCCGCCATTGTGGAGGTGGAGTGTAACCGTTGATACGCCAACTCCGCATCTTGATGGGCAAAAGTTGCCTCATGAATTAATACATCTGCATCCTGCGCTAACTTTACCGCCGAATCACAGTAAATGGTGTCGGTGCAATAGGCCAGCTTCCGTCCGATCTGGGTTGGGCCACACAAATCTGCCCCATTTATCTGCCGACCATCTGGCAGGTAAATTATCTCACCGCGCTTTAGACTGCCATAAATTGGCCCTGGAGGGATTCCGATCGCCTCTGCACGCTGTACATCAAAATGGCCTGGTCGATCCCGTTCGGTGACCCGATAACCAAAAGCCGGAACTCGATGCTTCAGCGGTTCACAGCTTACGGTAAATTCCGCGTCTTCGTAAATCACGCCAGGACGAACGGTATGAACCTTTACCGGATAGGAAAAGTGCGTTTGGGAATACCGACGGCACGCCCTCAGATATTCGTCTAAATCGGGCGGTCCATAAATGTCAATCCGTCGAGCATTTCCTGCCAACCCACAACTTGCCAGTAGCCCCATCAACCCAAAAATATGATCTCCATGCATATGGGTAACAAAAATACGGGTCAACTGGCTTACTTTGAGATCGCTGCGAAGAATCTGATGTTGGGTTCCTTCGCCGCAATCAAATAGCCAGAATTCTGCTCTCTGGGGCAACCGCAGGGCGACTCCGGAGACATTACGAATCCGCGTTGGTACGCCAGAACTAGTCCCTAAAAAAGTAATCTGCAAAACTCAGCATTCCAAGCTCACGATCGTTCTGCAACTATACTGACACAGGAGCAAGGAAATAGGAGGTTCGGGTTCAGGGGTCGGAATTTCCGCGAAGTTTAATAAACTTAACAAGATTATCAAAACGCCACATATGAAGTTACAGACGGGGAATACTTTTATGGATCCATAGATTTGGTGTATGTTCAGGTGTGATCTTGCGAGGGATTGTTTTGCTTGGAACAAATTGGCCTAATATTAGCCACGTGCCGATACGAGCCGAGTTAAACCATCTCAACTAAAGTACTGGGATATTATTTTGTTGCTTGATTGACCTGTGAGGAGAGTTCGGAAATGCCTTTGGAACGCTTCCCTATTTTTCTGATGTCTCAGCTCGTTGCGCTTGGCCGCTCAGGAAAATATAGCTGGTGTTTTTTTGCTTTAGTTTGGCTAATGGCGATCGCTCCCGCCCGTGCATCCTCGGTAGAGCTGCGCGTTGCGATTAAGGATGGGGTTAGTCAGGTAAAGGTGGGTAGCTCTACTCCTGCCGTTGTGCGAGATGGGGCCTATCGCCCTTTAGGTGACCTTGCTGGCATGAATGCCTTTGTGGCTCAATCTAACAGGAGTAGAATTGCTTTAAACCGCTGGCAATCCGGCCAAATTTGGATTGAGCCACGGGAGGGGGGCTACGTTTTCATTGGCGATCGCTGGTACCGGGGCAGAACCCTGCTCGTTCCCACTGCAAAAGGGTTAACTGCGATTAATTACGTGGATCTGGAGCAATACCTTTACAGCGTCCTGGGGGGAGAAATGAATGGCAACTGGCCCCAGGAAGCTTTGAAAGCCCAGGCGATCGCTGCCCGTTCCTACGCCCTATACAAGCGCGAACGGGCAACCAACAAAATTTTTGATGTCGGTGATACTCCCACCTGGCAGGTTTACGACGGACTAATCGATGAATCCGCGGGAACCCAGGCAGCCGTTGAAGCGACGAAGGGACAGGTAATCACCTACAAGGGGCAAATTATTGAAGCGGTATTTCACTCCTCTGCGGGAGGATGTACTGAGAACGTTGAGAATGTTTGGACGCAGGCCCTTCCCTACCTGCGATCGGTGAAGGATTTTGATCAGGCTTCCCCGGTTTTTCAATGGACTAAAACCTTTTCCCGGAGTGAACTGAGTCAGCGGATACCGGGTGTCGGCAATATTTTATCTTTGCAGCCAGAAAAAATGACTGAGTGTGGCAGAATTGTCACAATGAAAGTGATCGGAGATCGGGGGATGCGGACAATTAGCGGCGATCGCTTACGCTCTGCCTTGGGGTTGAAGAGCACGCTATTCAGAATTACTTCCCAGACTACTTCGGCTTCTGGCAAAGGAAAATCCCAGGGGGTGCCCGTTATATTTCAAGTAAACGGTCAGGGGTTTGGTCATGGTTTAGGCATGAGCCAATGGGGTGCCTACAGTTTGGCTCAGCAGGGTGCAAATTATCTCCAAATCTTGCTGCATTATTACAGCAGCACTGCATTGGCAAAAATTCAGGTTCAATAGACAACAGTTCCTCAGATAAGCGACTTAAACTTTAGACCTGACCAGGGACTATGGCAGGTGGCATCAGCACTGCTACGCTCAGTTCAGATAGGTGGGATAGGGGTTTAAGGCGTTTGTTTCAGGTCTTAAGTCTGGATGTTTAGCAGCTTTCGTCAAGGTCGTAGAAGTGGACACTCAAAGTCGCTTGGAATCTTTAGAATCAATCGTGCAACAAGTTGGGGAGGCAGTTCTAGCAACTACAGAAACGGTAGATCGGCTTTCAGAACGGGTTGATGCTTTAGCCAATCAGGTTCAGCAACAGGGCTATCAAATTTTTGCCCTGAGTGATGCGATTCAGACTATCGCTGAAGCGCAAAATGAGTCTCTGCAAAGATTAGATCGACTAACGGATACCCTGGAGCGGTTTATTCATGCGATCGAGCAATCCGATTAGCCATCCGGGTAATCCACCTTCTCCACCCCCAAAATCATCGACCTTACCATCGTTTGAAGGATTGCCAGTAGGGTCGCCCTTTCCAGAACACACCGACAACGATCAGAACTAGCGAGTAATACTCGAACTGAAATAGGAGCGTTGGTAACGGTAACAGACCTGCCAACAGAAATCCGATCGCCAGACATAGAACCAATGCCCATAGACTTCCTGCGCTAATCCCCGGACGATAGAAGCGTTCCAGGATGACAACGGCTAGCGCTCCGATGCCTACCGATATTGCATAGGAAATCAGGATGCCCAGGGGCGGTCTAAGCAAGGGGACAATGACGGCTGCAATGAGAGGAATAGACTGAATCGCCCCAAATACAAGCAGCTCTATGACCAGAACTGTCAACACGGTGCAACCTGCTGCCTGCCAGAGCGATCGCCAGGGCAGAAATTTCAAGCGATTTAGGGAATTTCTCATATCAACAGCAGTTACCAGATTGTCCTGATTTTAGCCTGTTTAAAAAGTATAGGCGTAGCCCTACGGGTTAAGACAGGGTGCAGGGGGGAACTCCTGGTCGGCTGATTCACTCGCCGTCGAAAGATGATTCCTCAAAATCCTGGCTGAGGCTCTGAAGTTCTTGCTGCTGGGTGCGGCGGGAGGGACGACGATACCGTTTAGTTTCTAGTTTAGGTTCGTGTTGCTGACGTCCCTTTTCCTTTGTCATGAGCTTAAGATTGGACTCATCGTCACCCATTTTGGCTCGCATCTGCTGATGGGCGATCGCCTCGTCCAAAAAGTACAGATAGTGCTCATATCTTTCCCAATCCCCTCGTACCGCACAGATTGGTTCGTCCCGGTGGAGGCAATCATTAAATTGGCAGGTAGCCACAGACAGTCGTTGCTGGATTTCAGGAAAGTAGGTTGCAAGCTGCTCTGGAGTAGAAACCAGATCCGGTTGATTGAAACCGGGAGTGTCTGCCAGGAAACCTCCATCCGGTAACTCAAATAACTCTACATGACGGGTTGTGTGACGCCCCCTTGCTAGCTTTCCAGAAACCGTTCCTACCCTCAGACTAGCCGAGGGAATCAACCTGTTGATTAAGCTAGATTTGCCAACTCCTGAGGGACCGCAGACGATCGTAACTTTCTGACTGAGCTGATCTCCCAGTTCAACCAATCCTGCTGTTTGCTGAACACTGATCAATCGGGGTCTATATCCCCACTGCTGCAATCGCTCATACCATCGATCCTGCTCGTCTGGTGCTATCAGGTCACTTTTGTTAAGGCAGAGGCAAACTTCCAATTGGGTTGATTCTGCTTTAACCAGAAACCGACTGAGTTGGTAGGGATCCAGGCTGGGTTCTGCCAACGCAAATACCAGCAAAATCTGCTCAGCGTTAGCAACGGGAGGACGATCTAATTCAGACTTACGGGGGAATATCTGAGAAATTGCGCCCCGTCCGCCGGCCCAATCTGGCTCTTCGATCTCCACGAGATCCCCGACCATTACTTTTTGTCCAAGCTTTTTCAGGCGAGATCGACGGGTGCAGAGGAGTGTCTCGGATCGGCAGGAGGGGGGGTGAGGCTTGAAGTTAGAGCTTGGGGTTGAAGTTTCCCCGTCCCCCCATGCCCCTATTCTCCCATCCTCTTCGCCTTCCGCCTGTTGTCTTTTGTCTCCTGCCTTCCACTTCCCGTCCAGTTGAACGTGATAATAATTAGCTTGAATCGCCAGCACAGTTCCCGTAAAACTGCCTGATAGGTCATGAGCTTTTACATCTTGCAACTCATCACCCATGACCCCTCACTCTTTCCATACCTCAGCACTCAGCACGATTCAGGGAAGGACATCGAATTCTTACGGCAAAGAAGTCAGATCGGTCTTCAATTTGCTCTATGCTGTAGCCTTCCATGCTGAGGCTATCGGGAACCTGTTCAATGGGTTCACCAGGGTCTAACCAGACTTCCAGGAGAGAACCCGGTGCCATTTGCTCCAGCCGGAGCTTAGTACGAACAAAATTAATCGGGCAGGGAGTTCCCCGCAGGTCGATTTGGGCATCGGGCCTATTTAAAGGGGTATCAGAATGACTCATCCGCCAAACATCTTTCCAAAAATTCCTTCAATCCCACCTTTACCAATCCGATCGCCCCGCAGCTTTGCCAATTTTTCCAACAGTTCCCGTTCCTCTGTGGAGATGCGAGTGGGAATTTCGACCCCGATCGTGATTAAATGATCGCCTCGGCTCACAGGGTTACCCAGCTTGGGGACTCCCTTACCTTCTAGGGTCAACACTTTGCTGGGCTGAATTCCAGCTGGAATAACAAGCTCCTGGGGGCCATCCACCGTATTGATCTCCAGCCGACACCCCAGAATAGCTTGCAGGTAGCTAATCTTCAAGTTCGACAGAATATTAATGCCTTCCCGTTGAAACTCAGCGTCTTCGTTAACAAACAAATAAACATAAAGATCTCCCGGTGGGCCATTTCGTTGCCCCGTATCCCCTTCGCCTGATACGCGCAAGCGGGTACCGTTATCCACCCCTGCTGGGATATTGATCTTCAGCTTCTTCGTTTCCTGCCGTTGCCCATTACCATTGCAGGCTTCGCACTTATCCTCAATTACCTGCCCAGTTCCATTACAGGTTGGGCAGACAGATACCTGAGTAAAACTTCCAAAAGGGGTGCGAGTGGCCCGGCGCACCTGCCCTGCCCCGCTACAACTGGAACAGGTCCGCGGACGAGTTCCTGGCTTGGCTCCCGTACCACTACAGGTGGCGCAGGTTTCTAGATGATTGATCCGAATCTCTCGCTCACCGCCAAATATGGCTTCCCGGAATTCCAATTTCAGATCCAGCCGCAGGTCATCTCCCCGGGCAGGACCACTGCGCCTGCGAGTTTGGCCCGCAGCTCCGCCAAAGCCGCTAAAAAAGCTCTCAAAAATATCAGCAAAGCCACCCATGTCGCCGAGATCTTGGAACCCACCTGGGCCAACACCAGAGCCAACTCCCGCTTCTCCAAAGCGATCGTAGCGGGCCCGGGTCTCAGGTTCTGAAAGAATTTCGTAGGCGCGGTTAATTTCCTTGAAACGTTCTTCGGCACCCTCTTCTTTATTAACGTCGGGGTGATATTTACGGGCTAGGCGACGATATGCGCGCTTAATTTCCTCTTTGTCTGAGTCACGGGAAACGCCAAGGATTTCGTAGTAGTCACGAGCCATAGAGTGCTGCTTCGAGGAGTAAAGGGATTTTGGGAAGAGTTGAGACTTTGACTGGGGGGTTGGGCTGAGATGATTTAACCTATCACCCTAAACCCAAAATAACCACCCTTACTACCTTAACTAATCTACAGCTTCGTAATCAGCAGTAACCGTTGCATCATTCTCCGTGGAGCTGTAGTCAGTGTTGGAATCTGGGTGACCGTTCGATGGCGAGAACGGGATAGTAGCATCACTGTCTAGCTCATTATGGTCTGAAGCCTCATCATCACGCCGATAGACGGATGCGCCAATATCAAGCAGCGTTTTTTGGAGGGCATCTAACCGCTGGCGCATTTCTTCAACCGTCACGGAGGAATCGGCGATCGCTGCCTTCAGCTCAGCCACTTTTTCAACGGCTTGAGTTTTGAGACTATCTGAAATGAACTCGCCATTATCCCTTAGGGTGGTTTCATAGCTATAGAACAGACTATCTGCTTGATTTCTCAATTCAACCAGTTTCTTCCGCTTGTTATCTTCTTCAGCGTAGACCTCGGCTTCCTGCCGCATCCGGTCGATCTCGGTGCCGCTTAGGCCCCCTGTATTTGTGATAGAGACACTTTGTTCGCGCCCTGTACCCTTATCTCGAGCTGAAACTTTCAGAATTCCGTTGGCATCGATATCAAAGGCAACTTCAATTTGAGGCACTCCCCGAGGTGCAGGCGGAATACCGTTTAATTGAAATCTACCCAGACTCTTGTTGTCCTTCGCCATGGCCCGTTCGCCCTGAAGGACATGGATTTCAACAGAGGTCTGACCATCGGTTGCGGTTGAGAAAACCTGGGTTTTGCTGGTAGGAATCGTGGTGTTCCGATCAATGATACGGGTAAATACCTCACCCAGGGTTTCAATTCCCAAGGATAGGGGAGTGACATCCAGCAGTAAGAGGTCTTTCACCTCACCGCCCAGGACTCCCCCCTGAATCGCTGCCCCCAGAGCAACTGCCTCATCGGGGTTAACTGAGCGATCGGGCATTTTACCTTTAAAGAAATCAGTAATTGCCTTTTGCACCGCTGGAATTCGGGTTGAGCCGCCAACTAGCAAAATTCGGTCGATATCGTCCACCGTCAGGTTGGCATCTTTCATCGCCTGCTCGGTGGGGTGAATCGTATTCTCTACTAAATGCTTGACCAAATCCTCAAATTTGGCACGGGTCAACTCCATTTCCAGATGCTTAGGACCGGTATCATCTGCGGTGATAAACGGCAGGTTGATGGACGTCGAGAGCGTTCCTGAGAGTTCAATCTTGGCTTTTTCGGCGGCTTCTCTTAACCGTTGAAGCGCCATTTTATCAATTGACAGGTCAATACTTTCTTGAGATTTAAAGCTTTCAACCATCCAATGAACAACACAGTCATCGAAATCGTCGCCCCCCAGGTGGTTGTTGCCAGAGGTTGCTTTCACCTCAAACACCCCATCCCCCATTTGTAGGATAGAGACGTCAAAAGTACCCCCACCTAAGTCATAGACCAGAATGCATTGATCCTGTTCTTGTTTGTCTAAGCCGTAAGCCAGGGCAGCGGCGGTGGGCTCGTTGATGATCCGCATGACTTCCAAACCCGCGATCGTGCCAGCATCCTTAGTGGCCTGCCGCTGGGAATCGCTGAAGTAAGCAGGAACAGTAATCACTGCCTGTAAAACCGGTTCCCCCAGGTAATTCTCAGCATCCTGCTTTAACTTTTGCAGAATCATGGCAGAGATTTCCTGGGGTGTGAAGTTACGTCCCCGGATCTGGACATCAACCGTTTCGTCTTTACCTTTGACACAGAGGTAAGGTACACGGGACCGTTCTATCTCGGTATCTTCCCAGCGGCGACCAATAAACCGCTTGATGCTGAAAACCGTATTCTCAGCATTGGTGACAGCTTGCCGTTTGGCTAATTGGCCGACCAGACGATCGCCGGCTTTGCCAAAGCCAACCATACTTGGGGTTGTCCGTCCGCCCTCCGAACTGGAGATGACAAGAGACTGACCGCCCTCCAGAACAGCAACACAACTATTTGTTGTGCCCAGGTCGATACCAATGACTTTTCCCATAGCTGGTGGTGGTGAAGGTATTCAAGTAAATGATATTTACAGGTTGATGAAATTCATCCTCTTTGTGAATATTCCACAATTATTTAGAAAATCAATCAACCCGATCCTAAATATTCCCTAATTGAGAGACAAAGCAAACTTTCTCAGACAAGACATGAGGGCACAATCGAAACCTTCTAGAAACAATCGGCGATTTTCACCCACCCTGATCAGCTTCATCCGAGGTTACCACGGGCTCTGGAGCCGCAGCAACTTTCACAAGTGCATGGCGCAAGACGCGATCGCCCAACATATAACCGCGCTGTAACTCTTCAATTACAGTCCCTTCTGGATATTCATCCGTTGCTTGCCGCATGACTGCCTCATGGAGATTAGGATCGAATTCTTTCCCCTCAGAACGCATCGGAGCGACCCCGATTCGCTTTAAACCTTCCACTAATTGTTTATAGACACTCTGATAGCTTTTGTGAATGCTTGTTTCCTGTTCTGTTTGAGGCTTAATTTGCGATCGGGCCCGTTCAAAATTGTCCACGACCGGCAAAAGCTCATTAATCGTTGAACACTTGATCTGAACCTCCTGGTCTTCCCGCTCTCGCTGGGTCCGTTTCCGATAGTTGTCAAAATCCGCAGCAATCCGAACACATTGATTAGTCCGGTCTTCCAACTGGGTCTTCAACCCTTTAATTTCAGTTTCCTTCTCTGCCAAGACAGCTTGATAATCAACGGTTTCTAATTGTCCATCACCAGCTCCTTCAACAACCGATTCAGCTTCAACTGAGCTATCTGGCTCTAATTCAGCATGGCTCGTTCCAGGTTGAGCATCACCCCCCTCTGAACTAAGATTCCCCTCGCCAGGGACACCAACATCCTGGGGAGACCCGGAAGAATCAACAGGTGTGCTCTGCGTGCTCTCTAACTGATTCTCTTCGTCAATCATTCCTCTATAATCCCAATCCTCAACAAATGCTCGTTCCGCTACCAAACCTATCCTATACGCTCTCACAATGAAGCGATCGCAAAGTCATCTATCCTTTCAAGCTACCTCACCTGCTAACAAGCTACCTTATCCGCTAAATTTAAGAACTTTATAATTGTTAATCCTGACTTAAACCTTCAGATTATAGCGATTCTTATATTGGATGTGCGACAACGCTCCATTCCTGACCTCGGCTAAAAATCAAAGATCAGGCAGACTGGGAATCCCCTTTCAGATAGATAAGGAAAGGAATGTGGGGCGAAAATCTGACGAACTCATCAGTCCGGGCTATTATCTTGATAAAAAGTTAAAGGATCCCCATCCTGACTCCTGGCAACCTACCTTTCCTATATCTACCTTTCCTATATAACGATGACATTCTCCTTTCCTGACGGTTTCTTCCATGATGCATAGTATCCGAGATAGGGTCCACTTTGTTTCTTAACTGAACTTGCTAAATTAGTGAGTTGACGTATCTGAACTCGTTTGCTGGCTATCCTTTATATATCTTCATCGTGCATCTACTGCTTGGAACAATGGCTCAACTTCAGAACCCCTGCAGTCCCCTTCCACCGTTAACCGAACTGGAGGGGCGCTTCCGTGTTCTCTCTGGCGATCCTTTCTTAAGTTTTTTGGGCATATTCTAGTAATAAAGAGATTCTCTTCAATCAGCTATGACTAACTCCTCCTCGCAGCGTCGTGCGCTCGTCGTCCAAAATAATTTTTCTCCGTTTGGAAACAAACTGATCAAGTCTGGCTATGTCAACAATGAGCAGATGCAGCAGGCGCTTATTGAGAGTCGGAAATCCGGTAGGGCACTCACCGACGTGCTGGAGTCAATCACAGGACAACAGCTTCCCCCGGACCTGTTACGCCAGTACAAAAAGCAGCAACTCTTTGAACTCAAGATTCTCTATGGCGTAGAGTCGCTTGACCCTGAAGTTAGTCAGATCGGGACGAGTAATGTCAGTGAGCTGATCGACACGTTGATTCCAGTTGACCTGTGTCGCAATCATAAGCTGGTTCCCCTTTCGAGAAGCGACGGGCAACCCCCATTTTTGCTGGTCGCAATGGTTGATCCCGACGATTTGCGGGCTCAGGATGATCTGAATCGGATTCTGCGTCCTCAAGGTCTGGCTTTGCAACGATTGGTTATTACCGTAGAAGACTATCGGCGGTTGATTAACCAATACCTGGATGAGAAGGAAAAGCGCGAGAAACAGATTGAGGCCCAATCTAAGGTCGATGTCCAGAAGGAAATGGAAGGGCTGGACTACCTGGATTTGCAGGATGCACCGGAGGATGATGATAATCTGGACGTTTCCGATGCGGAGGCGGCTCCAGTTATTGCTCTGGTCAACAAAATTATGATCAAGGCTTTGCAGGAAGGGGTTTCTGATATTCACATTGAGCCGCAGGAAGAAGTTTTGCGAGTTCGCTTCCGCAAAGATGGGGTGTTGCGTCAGGCTTTTGAACCGTTCCCCAAAAAAATTATTCCAGCTGTTACGGCTCGCTTCAAAATTATTTCTCAACTGGATATTGCTGAACGACGGGCACCTCAGGACGGTCGAATTCGGCGGATCTACGATCGGCGCAAGATCGACTTTCGGGTCAATACTTTGCCCAGTCGATATGGTGAAAAGGTGGTACTGCGAATCCTGGACAACTCAGCAACTCAGCTGGGCTTGGATAAATTAATTGCCGATCCTGAATCGCTCCAAATTGTTCAAGAAATGGTCCGGCGTCCTTTCGGATTGATTCTGGTGACCGGGCCAACGGGTTCAGGTAAAACGACCACTCTCTATTCTGCTCTGGCTGAACGAAATGATCCCGGTGTCAATATCAGTACAGCAGAAGACCCGATTGAATATACTCTCCCCGGCTTGACGCAAGTGCAGGTGATCCGGGAGAAGGGATTGGACTTTGCTGCGATTTTAAGAGCTTTTCTCCGTCAGGATCCGGACGTTATTCTAGTGGGTGAGACACGGGACCGGGAAACGGCAAAAACGGCCATTGAAGCTGCCCTGACAGGACACCTGGTATTAACCACTCTGCATACCAACGATGCCGCAGGCGCGATCGCCCGCCTTGATGAAATGGGCGTTGAACCTTTCATGGTGTCTGGAGCTTTGTTGGGGGTAGTTGCCCAACGGCTGGTCAGGCGGGTATGTGACGAATGCCGCATTCCCTATACGCCCTCCCGGGAAGAACTCGCAAGATTTGGCTTAACTGCCTCCAGGGATGGGGAACTTACGCTGTATAGGGCAAATACCCTCCAAAACCACGAAATTCAGGAAGCTAAAGCCAGAGGACAACTCTGCCAGAAGTGTAATGGCGTTGGCTATAAGGGACGTTGTGGGGTTTACGAAGTGATGCGGATCACGGAAAGACTCCAAAATATGATTAACCAAGGGGCTCCCACTGAAGCGATCAAAGAGGTGGCTGTAGAAGAAGGGATGCAAACCCTGCTGGCATACAGCCTTAACTTGGTGCGCCAGGGTAACACCACTCTGGAGGAGGTAGAACGGGTAACCTTTACAGATACGGGGCTGGAAGCTGAACTAAGAGCCAAACGCAAGACTTCGCTTACCTGTCGGACTTGTAGCGCTGAACTGAAGCAGGAATGGCTCGATTGTCCCTATTGCCTCACAGCCCGATTTCAGGATTAATTCCGGCTGTGCCAACTAGTGTTACAACCACTATTTGGCACCATGGGGGTTTGTGGGGGTTTGTGGGCTTCGCCCCCAAGCAGGGGTTCTACCCCCTTCACCCCTTTCAAAACTTATTCTTGTTGGACTCGTTTGATTTGTTCCCTGATCATGCATAACGAACCAGTAGCCCTAATCCTGAAAGATGAGAAGCAAAAATGGGTAGACTAAATTCCTGAATCTATCTGGCTCAAACTGGTTAACTTACCTGCTATTTACTTACCTGTTATTTATCGTTAACCTCTGACACCTAACCTTAATCGCCAAAGGAGCAAGCCTCATGGAGTTGATGATTGAAGACCTGATGGAGCAGTTGATTGAAATGGGCGGTTCTGACATGCACTTAACGGCAGGTCTTGCCCCCTATTTCCGCATTAGCGGTCATCTGCAACCGATCGGGGACCAGGCTTTGACAGCTGAGGAGTGTCAAAGATTAATCTTCAGTATGTTGAATAATACTCAGCGGAAGAACCTGGAGCAGAATTGGGAATTAGACTGTTCCTACGGAGTTAGAGGATTGGCTCGTTTTCGGGTCAATGTCTACAAAGACCGGGGCACCTATGCTGCCTGCCTCAGAGCGCTTAGTTCCAAAATCCCTAACTTTGAAAAGTTAGGGTTGCCTGATGTTGTTCGGGAGATGTCAGAAAAACCTAGAGGGTTAATTTTGGTGACTGGACCCACCGGATCTGGGAAAACCACAACCCTGGCTGCCATGATCGACTTGATCAATCGCACCCGAGCAGAACATATTTTGACGATCGAAGATCCGATCGAATTTGTTTACGAACCCATTAAGAGCCTGGTTCACCAACGCCAACTTGGGGAAGATACCAAGAGTTTCGCGAATGCGCTCAAAGCTGCCTTGCGGGAAGATCCTGATATCGTTCTTGTCGGCGAAATGCGGGACCTGGAAACAATTTCCTTGGCAATCTCTGCTGCGGAAACCGGTCACCTGGTTTTCGGAACTTTGCACACCAGTTCGGCTTCCCAAACCGTAGACCGGATGATTGATGTGTTTCCCTCTGAGCGACAAACTCAGGTAAGAGTCCAGCTTTCCAACTCATTGGTGGCTGTCTTCAGCCAAACCCTGGTTCCTAAGAAAAATGTTAAACCGGGGGAATATGGTCGGGTCATGGCGCAGGAAATCATGATTATTACGCCTGCAATCTCTAACTTGATTCGGGAAGGGAAAACGGCTCAAATTTACTCCGCGATTCAGACCGGAGGAAAATTAGGGATGCAAACCCTGGAAAAGGTGCTGGCGGATCAATATAAGGCCGGATTGATTACGTTTGAAGCAGCAATGTCTAAAACCTCACGCCCCGATGAACTTCAGCGCTTGATTGGAGGAGCACCGGCAGGCGCTTCCCAGGCTGGGGCTGCCGCCAGGCGCTAACGTTACATCTGATTACACCGTTCGCCAGGTCTGTTGGATTGTGCATGATGGAGGAGGAATCAACGGATTCCCTCCGTTCGCACAGGATTTCTGAAGCATCCACTGCTGATCAGTTTATATTGGCTCTCAGATTCACATATTTTCATTCAGGTAACCCGCTATGCCTACCTTCGTCGCCCGTGTTCAAGACGCTAAAGGGAACGCCAGGAGAGAAAAGATTGTTGCAGAGTCGATTTCAGATGCACGGACTGCCCTGCGAGAGAGAGGACTCTTCATCCAGGATTTGAAGCAGGATGAAGGGTTGTCGATGAAGCTTGACATGAAAAAGTTTCAGACATCCATGGCGAAGGTGACGGTGAAGGATAAGGCAGTCTTTTCCCGTCAGTTTGCGGCGCTGGTGAATGCTGGTGTCGCAATGGTGAGAGGGTTAGGGGTGTTGTCGGAGCAATGTCAGAATCCAAAGCTGAAGAATGCGCTGATGGAGATCAGTTCAGACGTTCAGCAAGGGATGAACCTGTCCGATGCAATGCGCAAACATCCCCAGTGCTTTGACAACCTATATACCAGTATGGTTCAGGCTGGAGAAGTGGGTGGGGTGTTGGACGAGGTGTTAAACCGTTTGGCAAAGCTCCTGGAAGATGTGGCACGGTTACAGAACCAGATTAAAGCCGCAATGTCCTATCCAGTAACTGTTGGCGTTCTGGCAACGGTTATTTTTATCGCGATGACGGTTTTTTTGCTGCCGGTCTTTGCCAAGATTTTCAAGGATATTGGAACTGATTTGCCTGGATTCACGAAGGCAATGCTGGCAATCAGTGATTTTCTGCGAAGTCCGAATGTATTGATCTTGATTATTCTGGTGCCAGTCGTTGTCTTTGCTTACAAGCGGTACTACAGCACGCGTGTTGGTCGTGAGACGATGGATCGCTTGTTTTTGAAAATGCCGCTGTTTGGAGATTTAATTCAGAAAACAGCAACGGCTCGTTTCTGCCGGACTTTTGGTGCATTGACCCGTTCTGGTGTGCCAATTTTGACCTGTTTAGAAATTGTGCGGGACACCGCAGGCAATCAGGTCATTGCAAATGCCGTCGATGAAGCGCGGCGGGAAATTCAAACAGGCGGGTTAATTAGTATTGCCTTACAGAAAGAGCAGGTGTTTCCTCTGATGGCAATTCAAATGATTAGCATTGGCGAAGAAACAGGGGAACTCGATAAAATGTTGATGAAAGTCGCTGACTTTTATGAGGATGAGGTAGAGCAGGCTGTTAAGGCATTGACCAGCATTATGGAACCAATCATGATTATGTTCTTAGGTGGCATGGTGGGGTCGATTCTCCTATCGATGTATTTGCCTATGTTTAAGGTGTTTGAAAAACTGGGTTAACCTCTGCCAGGTTCGCTTGCAGTATCGTAATTCACAAAAAAATGTCTGTTCAAAAAGCCTACTATGAAGAGTTGCTAGCTGAATATAGCAATGCTTCAGCGGCGATCGATCTCTTAAAACAATATCGTCCTTATCTGGAACTGCTGCCCAGCATGCGCCGTCCAGACGAGAGCATCATTACGATTCCCTTACCCGTTGTAAAATTGCGGAGTTTTTTGCCTGCGCCAGGGCAGGAAAATTTAACAACATTGGTCAGAGAAGCCCACTGTTTGCCCTGCGACTTAGCGATGCTCATGTGCGATCCGGAATGGAAGATCAAAACCGGAGTTGAAATATTTGTCTTTATTCACCGCCCCGAGGAAGATTTCTCCGATTTGCTAAGGCGTTGGCGGCAAACCCAGGTATTGCTTAGCAAAGGCTACGAATGGGAAATGCCCTTGCGCTATCATCACATCTTAAATGAAGGCGCGGATAATCTTTATCCCCTCTTTGTGGTGTTTGAAAGTACCCCGGAGCGGATCAAGCGGGGATTGAAAGGAGCCTATCTTCCCTTTGTCAGCCAACCCCTGGATATGCCTGAGGAGTTGGTAACCGAATCTCCGGAATCTCCTGCTGTTGGGATCTAGGTCTGCTATTTAACGGCAGATCCAGATCCCAACAGCTAAGGCATGGGAATTCAATCAGTTCCTTTGTTCTGGTCATCGAATTCCTGGGGAGGAATCTCTTGATCTCGGAGCTGTTTCATTCTCGCGAGATTGATTAAGACCCAAGTCAAGACTCCTTTTGTTACTTGATTTTCGGATTCCTCATTGACTAGTAGAAGTTGCGAAATTAGCAGAATCGGCAGAATGAAATAGCCCTGCTCTTGATCCACTACTTCAGGAGCGGAGTCAAAGGTTTGGGGCCATGGTCTGGTTGCATCTGAGATCGAGGAATCAGCATCTTCAGAGAGCACAGGAGGCATTGCCGTTTCATCAACCGCCATTGCAGTAGGGGTGACCAGCAACTTTTTGAGGTCCTCAAGCACCTCTGTTGCTGTACGATAACGGCTTCTATAGTCGTAACGTACCATTTTGTCTAAGATGTCTGCCAGAGCCGAACTGACCCGCGCTTTCTCGCGCCACACGAGTTCGCCCGTCCGGGGATCTTCTCGCTCCCTCAGCTTGCTGGGGAATAGTCCGGTGAGTGCCTGAATTCCAATGATCCCGATCGCGTAAATGTCGCTATTCGGTTGGGGTTTGCCACCACTCTGTTCGCTGGGCATATAGCCTTTTGTGCCAATTCCAACCGTAACACTATTTTGGTCGTTCCCCTCTTCTGGTCTCGAAATCTTGACTGCTCCAAAGTCAATTAAAACCAGCTTGCCATCAGATTCTCGCCAGATAATATTGCTGGGTTTGATGTCCCGGTGAATGATTCCTTTACTGTGAACAAATTTCAAAATTTGCAGGAGATCCTGCAAAATTGCCACCACCCTGGCTTCGGAGAGCTGTTTGCCCGGAAGGGCTAATTCAGTGCTCAAAGGCTTACCACGAATAAACTCCTGGACAAGATAGAACTCTCCTTCCTCTTCAAAATAGGCAAGGAGTTGGGGAATTTGGCTATGGTTGTTGCCCAATTCTTCCAAGGCCCTGGCTTCCTTCTCGAATAAGCGTTTTGCCAGTTGAAGTAAATTAGGATTATCGCTGGCCGGTTTAAGCTGCTTGACAACGCAGAGAGGGTTACCTGGTCTGTCTATGTCTTCGGCAATGTAGGTTTTCCCAAATCCTCCTGAACCCAAAATTCGGTTGATTTGATAGTGCCCTCTCAACTTTTTCCCAAAAACTTGCTGCTCGGGTTCCTGGAGTAAGTCCTGGAATTCGACGTACTCACTGAGAATCTTTTGAACGACCTCTGAGTTAGGAAACTGTCCCAGGATTTTTAACAGGTGGACTTTACTGCGATAGTCACTGGCTGAGGCAGTCGCGAAGTAGGTGATGCCGCTAAGGGCGATCGCCGCCATGGGAATTGCGGTGGGCAAAATTAAGCCGCCACTGACGAAGGCCAGATAGCCAACCCATCCCCAACTCAGGGCGATTCCCGCTGCCATTACAAGGCGAACTATACCCGCTGCCAGAATAAAGCGAAACAGAGAACCTTTGAGCTGCTTTCTAAAAGGTCTTGCAGATACCAGGGCTAGGGCAGCATTCTGAAGAAAGGCCGCAGAGATGACGATCGCTAGTACGGCTAACCCTTGCAGCGTAGGATTGGGGATCGCCTCCGAGATGGACTTATTTTCCAGGAGGGTGGCGATGGCATTGGCGTTAACCTCTATCCCTGCCATGCGATCGGAAAAGGGAACGGCATGAAAATCCTTAGATCCCTCCGTGGTGGGACCAATTAAAACAATTTTGTCTTTAAAAGTCCCTTGCTTTACGTGTTCGTTCCACGTTTCGGGATCAAGCACTTCCCAAAAGGGAATATGATCAAACGTCTTATCGGGACCATAAAAGAAAATATTTTGACCCTGAGGTGGTGAATAGGAAATTTGAGCTGCCTTCAGGGTCGCTTCTGCAAAGGATGGAATCGTCTGATTAATAAGCAAAAATTCTGCGGCGAGATCCTGCGGGAAAGTCTTTGCCTCCAGTTGCAAAAACTGATTACCGAGCAAATGAAATCTTCCATCAGGCGAGATCGGATAGTTGACGTATCCAATCGATCCGGGAGAGGTCTGAAAAATAGGATTTGGTAGGCTGGGCTGGATCAAATCACTTTGGCGACTTT
>JBAUTA010000962.1:0-2782 GCA_049581985.1 Kovacikia sp. | reverse complement strand
CAGATACCCCCTTATTGGAGTGGTCGGGGGATGGTCTGGTGGTTGGTTTGTTTGAAGAGCAGGTTGAATTAACTGGCGATTTTGTCACGCTGAATGAAAAGTTGTCTGGCACGATTCAAGAGTTAATTGCCGAGGCCGAGTTTAAGGGCAAAGAGGGAAGTAGTGCTGCGACACGGGTTGGCAGCGGCAGCACCGTTCGCAAAATCATTTTGATTGGGTTGGGTAAAAGCGATGCGCTCAAGCTCGATGGTATTCGTCGGGCTGCCGCTGCCAGTGCCCGATTAGCCAAAAAGGAAAAGTGCAAGAGCTTGGGAATTTACCTGCCTGTCTGGAACAGCAACCCTACCCTAACTACCCAGGCGATCGCCGAAGGAGTGAAACTTGCGCTTTATCAGGACAATCGCTTTAAGTCCGATCCAGAAGAAAAAGGAAAAGGAGCGCAGGTAGAAAGTATTGAACTATTGGGATTGGCAGGCCAGGATGCGGCGATCGTCCGCGCTCACCAGATTACTTCTGGGGTAATCCTGGCGCGAGAACTGGTGGCTGCACCCGCGAACATCGTTACTCCCATTACGCTGGCAGAAACTGCAGAGGCTATTGCCCGCGACTATGGCTTGGAGTTGGAGATTTTAGAACGGGAAGACTGCGAGAAGTTGGGAATGGGCGCATTTTTGGGTGTGGCGCAGGCGTCCGATCTGCCGCCCAAGTTCATTCATCTTACCTATAAGCCCGATAGCATGCCTCGCCGCAAGCTGGCAATTATTGGTAAGGGCCTGACTTTTGATTCCGGTGGACTCAACATCAAAGGGGCGGGTAGCGGTATCGAAATGATGAAAACCGACATGGGTGGCGCAGGAGCAACCCTGGGGGCGGCAAAGGCGATCGCCCAAATCAAGCCAGATGTTGAAGTTCACTTTATCACCGCCACGACCGAAAATATGATCAGTGGCCATGCCATTCACCCTGGCGATGTTCTGACTGCTTCTAATGGCAAAACCATTGAAATTAACAACACGGATGCTGAAGGTCGCCTGACGCTGGCAGATGCCCTGGTTTTTACTGAAAAACTGGGAGTTGATGCGATGGTGGATCTGGCAACCTTAACAGGAGCCTGCGTTATTGCTTTAGGGGATGACATTGCAGGGTTATGGAGTACGGATGATGCGATCGCCCAGCAGCTAACTGAATCCGGTGAACTGGCGGGTGAAAAGCTCTGGCGAATGCCCATGGAAGAAAAATACTTTGAGGGCATGAAGTCTCTCATTGCTGATATGAAAAACACCGGACCCCGTCCAGGTGGCTCCATTACTGCGGCTCTGTTCCTGAAGCAGTTTGTCAAAGAAACCCCCTGGGCCCACCTCGATATCGCTGGACCTGTCTGGACTGATAAGGAAAATGGCTATAACGGTGCTGGCGCAACAGGTTATGGCGTTAGAACACTCGTGAATTGGGTGCTGAATATCCTGTAGAACGTCAAGGGCGTGGGGTGCGGGGTGAGCAGGTAAGGAGAAGCAAGTTACCAGTTACCAATTTGAAAGAATCAGGGTGCAGATGGGGCTTTCCTTTCATTCCTCACCCCTCTCCCATAAATTCGGGTTTTGAGGTTCTTTTCCCTGTTTCACCCTCTTTTTTACAAATATTCAAATATTAATTTTTTGCCCTATCCAGTTCTAAGTCGTGATCCCCAGGTTCTACGATGGATAAGCAGTGTTCTCTGAAGGATTTTTTTGCTGGATTCAATCCTGTAAAAAATTGAACTCAGGATAGCTTTTACCCATCCCAGAATTGGCAAATCACACTTGCAAGAACTGAGGCAGTGTAAGTTATGGTGTCTGCAAACAACCAGGGACCCTTGGTGATTATTGGTGGAGCAGAGGATAAGGAGGAGGACTGTATAATCCTGCGGGAGTTTGTTCGTCGTGCTGGCGGGGTTAAAGCCAGGATCGCTGTGCTAACCGCTGCCACCAATAACCCAAGAGAGGTTGGTGATAACTATATTCGAGTATTTGAGCGGTTAGGGGTTGAGGATATTCGGATCATCGATTCCGAAAGGCAGGAAGATTCGGATACTTCTCATACTCTAGAAAAGGTGGATCAGGCAACCGGAATCTTTTTTACAGGGGGGGATCAGGCTCGAATTATCGATCTGGTTTATGGTACGAAGTTGGACACGGCCATTCGTCAACGTCGCGCTGAAGGGGCAGTCATTGGGGGCACCAGTGCGGGGGCAGCGATGATGCCAGACGTGATGATTGTGGAAGGTGATTCGGGCACCAATCCTCGCGCTAATGTGGTGGAAATGGGGCCTGGAATGGGTTTTCTGCCAGGGGTTGTGATTGATCAGCATTTTGCCCAGCGGGGCCGCTTAGGTCGGCTGATTTCAGCCCTTATCCTCCAACCCGCCGTTTTAGGGTTTGGAATTGATGAGAATACTGCCATCATTGTGGATGGGGACGAGTTTGAAGTGATTGGCCAGGGGGCGGTGACGATCGTTGATGAATCCGCTACTACCCATAACAATCTTGAGGGATTGCTCAAAGATGAAGCTATGGCAGTCTGTGGTGTGAAGCTCCATATTTTGTCCCAGGGATACCGCTTTAATCTCAAAACTCGCCAGCCACTCTTGCCGACAAACTAGTAGACCAAAACAAAAGTTTTGAAAAGGGTGAAGGGGTTCCCCCTTCTTGGGGGCTTTGCCCCCACTCCCCCATGGTGCAAAATTTGTAATTCTCAAATCGCTCCTGACGGACTATTAGCATAGTCTCGTCGGTTGCCCTAGCAG
>JBAUTA010000961.1:0-4935 GCA_049581985.1 Kovacikia sp. | reverse complement strand
GATCAGGACTCCTCACTTTCGTACTCACCTTCTCACTTTCCTCTCACCTTCCCTTCACCACCCTGGCCTTCACTTTCTTAAATGCTGTGCCGAAAATTACATATCCGAAGATCCAAATCGAATATTCTGAGTACTTGATTTTAGTGTCGAAGCTGGTGTGAGGAATTTGATGATTAATTTAGTGGACAAATGGAAAACCCTGATGGCTGCGCCTAGCAGCTTGTGGGTGGCGTTTATCGTTTCAGGCCTATTAACAGGGGCGTTAGCGCCCAAAGGCATTGCTGCCGAGGTTCAAGATTCTACCCCTCAGTCAATTGCCACCAGCCTCTCCGATCCCCTAACTGCTACCGAACCAGCGGATGCCCCCGTTGCCAATGTGGGCGATCTTAAGCAAGCCGCAGCCGAACCACCAGCGGGGATGGATCAGGTCACGTCAGTTTCTCAGCTAACGGATGTTAAGCCTACTGATTGGGCATTCCAGGCACTCCAATCCCTGGTCGAGCGCTATGGCTGTATCGTTGGATACCCGGATAAAACCTATCGTGGCAACCGTGCCCTCAGCCGTTACGAGTTTGCGGCTGGGGTCAATGCCTGTCTGGATCGGATCAATGAATTACTGGCAGCAGCCACCGCCGATCTTGTTAAGAAAGAGGATCTGATCGCGCTGCAAAAGCTTCAGGAAGAATTTGCGGCTGAGCTGGCAGCCCTACGGGGTCGGGTAGATGCCCTAGAGGTTCGGACTGCGACGCTAGAAAAACAACAGTTCTCAACCACAACCAAACTGAGCGGCCTGGTCTGGTTTAACCTCACAGACGCGGGTGCCACCAGCGATGTTCGTTACGAAGGGTTGCCAGGTGCTCCCGCGGATGTGCGATTTGCAGGTGCCCGAAATGCTTTAACCCGTAATCCTTTGGTTCAAACAACTGGTAAACCCAATACAACCTTTGGGTTCCTGACCTGGCTGACCCTTAATACCTCATTTACCGGGAAAGATAGCCTGGTCACCCAATTAACGGCTGGTAATTCAATTTCTCCCGCAAACCAGTATGCTTCCGCTGGGTTCTTTAACGCCTTTGGCACTCCGTTTACCGATCAATCTGCTGGAACGGTCAATGGTAGAAGTGACTTTGTGATTCACGACCTGTTCTACAGTTTCCCAGTGGGTAACACCGTCAAAGTAACCGTTGGGCCACGGGTGAACTGGTATCGCCACTTTGACTTCAACCGTTATACCTTCTTCCTGACCGGTGCCAGCAGCTTCGACTCCATTGGCAGCACCCAAACCAACGCCATTGACCGGGGGTCGGGGGCGGTCGTTGAATGGAACATTAACAAGCAATTCCGGTTTGCAGCAGGCTATCTGGGAGAGAATACAGAGTTTCTCCCCAGCCAGTTTGGGTTCAACACCTCCAGCAATCCAACTTTTGGGGTGTTTGGCGGAACCAATACATCGACGGCAGAGCTAACTTTTTCTCCCACAGAAAAGATAAACCTGCGGGTTATGTATAACTATTCCCGCCTTCAGGCCTATGGCGGCCAGGTGGGGGGTGCGATCGGTGAACCCATTCCCTACGGCTATCTGGATGCAGGTCCTGGGTTCTCTGTATTTAACCCAGTCACAGGCGCTGTCTCAGACGGAGGACTGAAGTATGTTTTTGCCCACACCGTTGCCTTTAACTTTGATTGGTCAATCACTCCTAAATTTGGTATTTTTGGACGCTACAGCATGGGATGGGCGACATTGAAGCCCAGTTCCCAATTAGTCAGATCCCAGTCATTCCAGGTTGGATTTGGTCTCTCCGATCTACTTAAGAAGGGGTCGCAGGCAGTAGTTACCTTCCTGATGCCAATGGACATTCTGAATGGGTCAAAATACTTCGTGTCGGGTGCTGGCGATGGCGGCACCATGTACGAACTGGAAGCATCTTATTTCTATCCCGTGACAGATAATATTGCTCTGGTTCCAGCGTTCTATGCCATTTTTAATGCCAACAACTTCGACAGCAATCCTACGGTTTTTGTCGGGAACCTGAGGGCACAGTTTAGTTTCTAGGAACCATCCGCGCTCAGCGGTTAGCTCCTAGGGTTGCAAACACAAAATTTTGCACCGGGGGGTTGGGGCGTTGCCCCCAAACAGAGGCTTTCGCTAATCGGCTAAGCGCTCACGGCGAAAGCCCCTGCACCCATTTTCATCCTGATTGCCTGACAAATCTTTTGTCTGATCGCCTGAGTTACCCTCACCCTAGCCCTCTCCCAATTTGGGAGAGGGCTAGGGTGAGGGTTTCACCTGGAACTGCCGATAGCCAAATCCGAATAGCTAGCTAAATCGTCCAGGAGATAATTGAGGAATAATTTCGTCTTGCTCGCTTGCCATATGGTTGGCGAACCGTCTTGCCAGAATAGGAACAATGACCAGGGGATTGCTAAACCCAGAAAATAGGTGGACACCTTCTACCTGGGGGATTGCGCCAACTAAAGGGAGTTGATCGCAGCTAAACGCAATCAAGCAATGGTGCCAGGTTCCGGGCAAATCTCTGAGCGCAGGCAAAATCTTGCCCACCTGGGTTCGGATTTCAGCCTCACTCTGAGCCGCATCAATAGCAGCCGCAGGATCGGTCAAAGTCCGGCTTAACTGCCCGATTCTCAAGCTGCCATCCATAAACTGAATTGCACCTGCGTCTAGAATGGGCGGACTCGGTTCATAACCAGGTTGATCCCATAGCGGATCTATCTCGGCCATGCTGGATGTTGCCTCAAGTTGAAACCGCTTAGTTTCGGCGGGCATCACCAGACTCCGCAATTGAATCTCTACCGGGGATGTTTCAATCAATTCTGCATGGGTGAAGTAGAGCCTGACCGGGATTCCCGCCGCTTTCAGGAATGCTCGGCTGAGTGCCCCAGCACAAATGGCAACGTCGGCACTGGTATAGGTTTCCTGACCACAGGCAACGCCGGTTATCCGCTGCCCTTTCCCTGGTACTAAGCGGGTTACCTGCCCAAGGTGAGCAACTCCACCTAACCCAATAAACGCCTGGCGATAGGCCTGCACGGTTGCTTCTGGGGCAATATGCCCATGTCTCACGGTTAAAGCTCCGGCGATCGCTGCCGGATTCAGTAACGGTTCCAGTTCACAAGCCTCCTGCACACTCAGCAACCGGGGAGGAATTGCAAATTGGGTATAGGCTTGAGCAGTGGCCTGCGGATCGGCATCGGGGGCGATCGGCAACACCAGATCTAATTCGCGAAATTGCGTATTACTTCCTAGTTCCTCCGATAGAGTTCGATGCAGTTCAATCCCTTCCGCACAAATCTGTCTGGTTAGCTCTGTTTTTCCAGACCAGAAAGCTAACCCCCCATAGCTAAACCGCGTTGCCCCTTGAAGTACCCGATGTTGTTCCAGCAGCAATACAGAAAACCCTTTTCTAGCTAATTCATAACTGAGGGCCGCGCCTGTAATCCCCGCACCCACTACGATCCAATCAAAGTTCGTCATAAGTGACAAAAGGTATGTAAGGTATCCAAAGTAACAAAATTCGATGGAAACGCAGTGATTCAATCATCACGACGAAAATCCTATAACCCCTAGGGTTGCAAACACTAAATTTTGCAGCAGGGGGGGAACCCCTTTACCCCTTTCAAAACTTTATTGTTGTTGTACTAGTGGGTTGTACTGGTGGTCAGTCAAGACTGTTTTGCAGGGTTGAAAACCCTCAAAACACCCAGGGTATAGGTTTTGTGGATTTGAGTTAGCCCTCAAATCTATCCTGACGGACTACTAGTCTACTAACAAATTTCTAACATCCCGCTATCTCCACTTCCCTTGTTTGGAACTTACTGAATCCATTTTTACCAGGAGCAAAACGTGAGCAATAACCGTCCCCTCTATATTCCCCGCCGACAGCTGATCCGGGGGCTTTTAGCAGCCGGAGCTTTTAGCGCAACTTCCCGCTTTTGGGTAGGCTGTAGCCCTACCCCTCAAGCTCCAGAAGCCAGCTCAAGCAGCCCCACTCCGGGCAGTTCCGCCGTTAAGAATCTGGTTCTGGGATTTATTTATGTTGGTCCTAAGGATGATTATGGCTATAACCAGGCTCACCATGAAGGCGAAGAGGTGGTTGCTAAATTACCGGGTGTGAAGGCGATCGAACAAGCCCAGGTGCCTGAAACCAAAGAGGTTCAGGAAGTCATGAGCAGCATGATCGACCAGGACGGTGCCACGGTTCTCTTCCCGACATCCTTTGGCTACTTTGACCCCCACATCCTGCAAATGGCAGCCAAGTATCCCAATGTTCAATTTCTTCACTGTGGTGGGCTGTATACGGAAGGGAAGCATCCGAAAAATGTAGGCAGCTATTTTGCCTATATTGACGAGGCCCAGTACGTTTCAGGCGTCGTTGCAGGACACACCACCAAAAGCAACAAACTGGGATTTATTGCGGCAAAACCTATCCCCCAGGTGCTTCGTAACATCAATGCCTACACCCTCGGTGCGCGCAGCGTGAATCCCAAGATCACAACTCAGGTGGTATTCACCGGCGATTGGTCCCTTCCCGTAAAAGAAGCTGAAGCCGCCAACAGCATGGCAGACCAGGGCGTAGACGTCATCACCTGCCATGTGGACAGCCCAAAGGTAATTATGGAAACCGCTGAAAAGCGTGGGATCTTCTGTACGGGATATCACACGAATCAGTCCAAGTTGGCTCCCAAGGGCTATTTGACTGGAGCGGAATGGGACTGGTCCAAAATTTATTCTGAATACGTCTCGCTCGTTCAAGGCGGCAAAACCTTAGCTGATGGGGGAATTCCTCACATTGTGAGGGGTGGCTACAAGGAAGGGTACATCAAAAACTCCCCGTATGGCCCAGCCGTCGGCGAGAAAGCAAAGCAGGATGCCGACGCCGCAATCGCCAAGCTCAAAGATGGGACATTGGTGATTTA
>JBAUTA010000960.1:0-2314 GCA_049581985.1 Kovacikia sp. | reverse complement strand
TCACTGATCTTTGCGTCATCTTCAATTTTAGAGAGTAGGATATTGGCGACAGTTTAGCCCCGATCGCCCAATGGAACTCGTAACAGATCAGGAAAAGTTGCAACCTCAGGAAAATTTGAGTGACCAGAAAACTCTGCAACAATTCACCGAGAAATTGCAAGGACGGTTGCTGTCCATGCCGCAGGAGATTCTGTTTCAAGTGCAGTGTGTGGTGAGTCGGGGAAACTTGATGGTTTTGAGCCAACATTCGCCGGATGAAAAGCCTGACCTGCAAGAGGTGTTTGAGGTACTGCAACAGGCTATCCATACCTGGCTGCCAGATTTTACCTGGGCAATATTTCACTCAGCCACAGTGCCATCTGCCTCGGAAGCAAAGCTTTACCTGAGGGCCTGGGGACAGAAACATCCCTATGCTTACCATCATTTCAATCTATGTCCTGCCAATCTAGCTGAATCAGAACCGTTACCTGGGGAATCGGCAGAACCCTTGTCGAGCCATGGCAAACAGGTTGAGGCAACCCTGGATCGGCGGGAAGCGATGGAGTCCTCTGGAACCGGAGGCAGACTGGCTTTGGTGGCTACGGACTCAGACTGGGAATCCCTTTTACTCGTAGAGCCTGCGCCCTTTGAGGAAAAAAAAGCTCCCTGGGTTCAGGCAGATTTCGGGCGATCGCAGTGGTTGCCGTGGATTCTCGCAGGCGTGGGAGTCAGCGTCATTTCCTTTGCTGGCGGCATGTTTTTGATGTCGCGTCCCTGCATGATCAAGCAATGCGAGCCCTTGGAAAAAGCTGAAGTCTTAAACCAACAAGCCATGCAGACGATCCAGGAGGCAAAGTCTGGGCAGGATTTGAGGCAGGCACAGCGCCAACTCAACGCAGCGAGTCAGGTGCTCAAGGCGATTCCATCCTGGTCCCAGCGGCATGGAGAGGCACAGACTTTGTTAAAGGCAGATCAGTCCCACCTGATGCTGCTGGAACGGGTGTTGATGGCAGAGGGTCAGGCGGAGAGTGCCCTGCAAAAGGCTCAGACATTGCCCCAATCTGTTAATGGCTGGCGGGAAATTCAGCTCCTCTGGCAGGGGGCGATCGCCCAGTTGAAAACTATCCCCCAGAAACCCCCATTCGATTCATTCGTGCAGCAACGCTTGGCCATTTATCAGGGTAACCTGGCCACGATCAACCAGTATATAACCGCCGAACAACAGGCTCAGAAGAAACTAGCGGCTGCAAAATCCGCCGCCAACATTGCTAATGGGCGGCAAAGTCTGGCCCAATCTCCGGAAAACTGGCAACGGGTGCAGGTAACCTGGCAGGTTGCGGTCAATCATCTGAGGCAAATTCCAAATACAACAACCAGTTTTGGGGAAGCCCAACAGTTGCTAGGCGAGTACGAATCGAAGCTGGGAGTGGCGCGTGATCGGGTCACCCAGGAGAACCTGGCCAAAAAAGCACTGGATCAGGCAGTCACCCTGGCGAAAAAAGCAGCTCTGCTGCAACAACAAAATCAGTGGACCCCAGCCGTTGCGACCTGGCGAAATGCGGTCAATCAACTCGCCCAGGTGCCTGACGGAACGATTTATCATAACCAGGCCCAGTCTCTGGTTTCCTCCTATGCCAATTCTCTGCAACAGGCAGAAACCCAACTCAATCTGGTCGTTGCCCAACAAAAAATTCGGGCAGATCTGGATCGAGTCTGCGCTGGCACGCCCAAAACGTGCATCTATGTCATTACCCCAGAGTTAATTCAAGTGCAATTTACCCCCACCTATGAGAAGGCATTGCAACAGGCGTATACCGCTGGTCAGGCGGGTAATTACCCCCTCTTGGGAGGCGCAGTTAACCATGTCGATAGCTTGCAGGCGGCATTACAAGCCATCTCTAACAATGCGGGCATGACGCTAGAGGTTTACAGCTCAAACGGGATGGATCTATTAGGTTCCTTTAATCCGGGGGGGTAGCTAGAAAGACGGGACGGATAGCTTTTGGGGTTGAGCCTTTTGGGGTTGAGTCTTTTGGGGTCTAGGTCTTGTCATACTCAACCTGTCCCTGATCGAGCTTGATAATCCGATCGGCAAGGTGGAAGTAATGGTCATCGTGGCTGATGACAAGGACAGTTTTTTCCCTGGCCCTGAGCTTGGATAGCAGCTCGGTGTAGAAAAATTCTTTGAATACGGGATCCTGATCGGCTGCCCATTCATCAAACAGATAGATCGGTCGGTCTTCCAGGTAGGCAGTTAGCAACGCCAGTCGCTTGCGCTGTCCTTGGGAGAGGGCCGTCGTGGAAAATCTACCATCTGCAATGGTCACCTTATGGT
>JBAUTA010000959.1:0-1721 GCA_049581985.1 Kovacikia sp. | reverse complement strand
AACCAAACGGTCTGGTCTTGGGCATCAGCAGCAGGAAGCAGAACACCATCGAGCCGGAACGCAATTTGCTTGATTTCAACCGACTGGAATTGGTAGCCCAGCGCTAGGTCAGGCGATTGCCCTAGCAACTCAAAGAGAATGCCAGGATTTGCCTGAAATATGCGAAAAAATAGGGAATCGGTTTTCAATGGCGAAAGTCTGAGTGAGTCAGCCCAATGCTAACAGGCTAGGTGCTGAGATGGTTGTTTGATATGGGGGGATTGAAGCGAAGCTACGGCTAAGTGCAATTAGCCTGTAATCCTTTTAGAATAAGCCATTCAGATGTCAAGTTTTTGACTTAAATTTTAATTTATTCCTACAAAGTGTCTTGATCGCCAACGTATTTACGTCATTTCAGTCCTAAAATTTTGCTGATTGCACCTGGCCGTAGCTTGTCGGGTAAGAGGGCACACGTCACCGTGTCCCCCTCCCCTAAGAACCGCTCGTGACAGTTATCCCATCAAGCGGCTCAAGCCTTTGGCTCTTCAAAACCACATCATGCTTGTGCAGATACTGATGACAGGTATGATGAAGATGAACAAGATTCTCTTCACTGTCTTCGCCACCATCTTTCACTAATTGTTGATGATGTGTGTGTAATGCTTCTCCATTGAACAAGGCATCCTGACATACTGGGCAGCGCCAGTGCTGACTCTGAGCAACTTTGAAGTACTTAGAGCCTTTTTCCCAATAGGTTTTTCCATATCGAGTTTGGCGGTATTGCCAGTAATCTTGAAGTGTGGGGTCGTCAGGCGAGGCCGTTCCTTTGACCTTGACATGGCGTTGAATCGGGATATCTGACAGACGCACTAGCGTCAACAGTTTCCGCTTGCCTGCTCGGTCGGTGACGGTCGTGGCAAAAGTCCACGTTCGCCCTTTAAAGGTTCGGTAGTACTTCCTGATAATCCATAACTTCCGTTTGTTCGGATGACGTCGACAACACCATCTCCAGATCGCCCGCCAGAGTTGGTCGTCAATGTAGCCAAACACGTCTTTACTGACGCCATGTTTGTAGTAGTTGCCCCAACCTCGCAGGATTGGATTCAGGTAGTGTATCACTGCCGCTGGAGAGAGGGAAGCTTGGTGCTTCAACCAACTCCTTATCCGCGCTAAAAAGGCCAGAACCTTTTCCTTTTGCGGTCGGCAAAGACATTTACCTTTGTAGTGCCGAAGGGAGAAACCTAGAAACGGAAATCCTTGCTGGATATTCACGATTTGGGTTTTATCCATATTCAGCTCTAGCCCCCGTGGTTTGAGCCACGCCTGCAAGAGAGGCACCACGGCTTCGATGTCTGCCTTTGTTTTCGCCGTCACCACCAGGTCATCCGCGTAACGACAGTAACCGTATGTGGTTGAGGTTCGTTTACGAGGTGCCTGAGACTTTGCCTTTGAGGAGGGCTGGTAGGTGCGGGTTGTCGTCAATGACAACAACAAGTCCTCCATCCCGTTCAGGGCAATATTTAGCAGTAAGGGTGAAATTGATCCACCTTGAGGAGCACCCTCGATAGTGGGATGAAACATCTCAGCCTCTACATAGCCTGCTTTGAGCCACTGCTTAATGAGTTCTCGACCCGGCACAGGGCCGATGCTGTCGAGGATAAAGGAGTGGTTCAGATTATCGAATGCACCTTTTAAGTCCGCATCGAGTACCCAGGTATCACAGCCATGTCTGAGTCGTAGAA
>JBAUTA010000958.1:0-4837 GCA_049581985.1 Kovacikia sp. | reverse complement strand
GCACTGCCCGTTTCGTTGGCAGCATCCATCAACTCGTTCGCAAGCCGGCTCGACATCGTTTTTCCAGATCTTTGGCGAGAGTACTGAATTAGCCAGCGCAGGGCCAGCGCAATTCCTCGATCCGAACGAACTTCCATCGGTACCTGATAAGTCGCGCCCCCAACCCGACGGGCTTTGACCTCAACCAAGGGAGTAGCATTTTTAACTGCCCGCTCAAACACCTCGATGGGATCTGCTCCTGTCCTCTGCGCGATCGTTTCGAAGGCATCGTAAATGATGTGGGATGCGACGGACTTTTTGCCGCTTTTCATAATTCGCCGCACCATCATACTGACAAGGCGAGAATTATGGACGGGATCGGGAGGGACAGGGCGTTTTTGAATCTTGGTGCGACGGGACATAATGAACCTACAGAGAAAAAATTGACTCGAAAAAACAGCTTCAAGATTTGAGAAGTTAAGCGAGACGATTGCTAACCCGGTGAAATCACTGTGGATTATCTGAACCAAGGTCACTAAGAAACCTTTAGCCAGGAAGACTAAAAAAGTCCAAAGCTAGAATAACAAAAACTCAGCTTCAGGCTAACCAGTTAGAGAATTCCCTAACTCTTTTTCGGACGCTTGGCACCATACTTAGAGCGCCCTTGCTTACGGTCTTTAACTCCAGCAGTGTCTAACGTTCCACGGATAATGTGATAACGAACACCTGGTAAATCTTTAACCCGACCACCCCGGATCATAACAACCGAGTGCTCTTGTAAATTATGACCAATACCAGGGATGTACGCTGTAACCTCATAGCCAGACGTGAGGCGGACCCTTGCAACTTTTCGAAGAGCTGAATTGGGCTTCTTGGGCGTTGTTGTGTAAACCCGTGTACATACCCCACGCCTTTGAGGGCAACTCTTCAGAGCTGGAGATTTGGTTTTCTTCTGCGCGTTCTGGCGCTCACTACGAATGAGTTGCTGAATCGTGGGCATATTACGACGAAATGAATTCCGTTACTAGTTTAGCTAATTTTTCCAAACTCTAATCGTATCGAGGCAGATTAACTCTTGTCAATACTTCTATTCAAAATAAAGCATGGGGAGAGGGGCAGGACGTTTTTCTGCTTTAGCAGGCAAAACCGTTTTATTGTTTGAGGGCGTTGGACGACTGGAAAAGCCTGAGGTTGCGAGATCAAACTACGTTGCTGGAACAGTTATTAATCAAATATTAATCAAACTATTGTTTGATCGCGAAGGAGTTACCACAACTACAATTTTGACTGGCATTGGGGTTACGGAAGCGAAATCCTCCACCCATCAGGTCTTCTGAATAGTCAATAGTCAGGCCACGAAGGTAAGGGAGGCTTCCTGGATCGACTACAATCTGAATGTCATCAGAATCATAGATTTGGTCACCCGATTGAGCGGTTTCGGTAAAATCCATCGCGTAGGACAAGCCCAAACACCCGATGGGTTGGACACCTAGACGAAACAGTAAACCGGAGTTACGACGCTTTGCCTTCAGGCGAAGAATTTCATTCTTGGCAGAGGCGCTCAGGTTGATCATTTCAAACAGAATGCTTTAAACAGAAGGATGATTGCAAAAATTATTCTATACCAATCTAAAGGGCAAACCTGCTAAAGGGTAACCAGAGTGCAGCCAAAACGAGGCCTAGGGGCCGTTTTAGCCCGAATTCTAAGCCTCCACAGCTTATCAGGTTTAATTAGGTCTTTGTAATTGGGTTTATCTATATTTCATTCTTTAAAACACCGGGTTTCTAGAAGCAGTACCCTAAATTGGGCAAATTGCTCTCCAGAAACCCGGCGTTTAGCATTGTCCGTATAGCAGTCCTAAAATCAGTTGTGAGTTTGAGAGGCTTTATGAGCAAGGGTTCCAGGGGAATCCTTGCTCACAACTCAAATAGGATCGCTATATCGAGTTTGGGAATAGTTAATGGGCCCGCTCGTAATCATCCTGGAAGCGGACGATATCATCCTCACCTAAATACTCACCATTTTGAACTTCGATCAGAACTAGAGGAATCACGCCGGGATTTTCCAATCGGTGCGTGGTGCACTGCGGTACGTAGGTAGACTGATTAGTACTCAGGACACTTTCTTCACCACCACAGGTTACCTTAGCGGTGCCAGCGACCACGATCCAGTGTTCGCTGCGGTGATGATGCATTTGCAGGCTGAGGCGATGACCGGGTTTGACTTCAATGCGCTTGATTTTGTACCCCCGTCCTTCCTCTAGAACTGTAAACGATCCCCAAGGGCGCAGTTCTGTTGCAGCGACCAACCTGGGACCGGTAGTGACAGGGAGGGTTAATGTAGGAGCCTGTTGAGTTTCTTGGGTTTGAGCCACGGTTTGTATCTCCTTAGGTGCTGCTCTAAGACTGGGGTAATTTTTGTATTTGAAAGAACTATGTGCCTGAATTTGCCTCGAATTAAAGAGGTATTTTTTACTGCTCCACCAACGGTTTTAGTCAGATGAAGAATCTCGGTTAAGAGCAGGTGAGGACTGGGGGAAATATCTTTCACCAAAACTAAAAACGCTACTGTATCAAGTCTTCACATCAAAGACTTATATTGTTCGCTGAAGTTCCAAGGTTGGCCTGGGACTTGGGGGAAAACCGTAGGTATGCAGTAAAAGCACGCAAGCTCGTTATGACACAGCTAACATAGCAAATTCGCTTTAACTTATTAAGACTGAAATGGTTATTCCCTGGAATTCACATTAAGTCTTCATCCAAAATGAATTAGGTTTCAAGTCAGCTTTAAATTCAAGTCATACCCACTTACGGTGGTTTTCAGAATGGTTAGCCCCGTCTGTAAAACCAAAACGCTTCCCTGTCTGAGGGTTGAGTCGGGTGGGCTAGCCCACCCGACCGCAAGCGGCTGTGAATGGGAACCATTGCAAATCAATGCCGGGGAACGGGGGTTCCCCCATCTGCAACTTCCATTTTCTGGATTGGTAGCAATTGTTTCTATAGACCGGGTTGGACGAAGATTCCAATTCCATTGTGGACACGCGCAGTAGTGCGAGGAGGTCGATCGAGAATTTGCCCACCTAAATAAAGCGTCGTTGAGCTACCCCCATCCAGGTTGAGGGCATTGACAGCCCCGAGTTGCTGCATCAGTTGGGCTGTCTCAGTGAGGCTGGCACCCTCGCCCTCAAGGCGGTGATGAACTGCAACCAGAAGGAGGGTGCCATCAGGCATTTGTCCGATCGCACTCCGGCTGGCTTGTTCGATCGCAAATGCCCGACTAAATTTTTCAGCTTCGGGGTTCAGGACAATCTGGCGGTTTTGTAGAAGCAAAGGTCCGGCTGCGAGAATTTGCGGATAGCGGTCAAACTCGACTGGATTCGTAATGCTTTCTAGACGAAGCAGCGTTCCTGTTGCCAGAGTCGTTGCTACGCTCTGGTTGGAGCGCAGAACCAGAAGGTAGCCATCCCCTGGAATCGGCACAGAAGTACTGCCAGCGTTGGCGTTGACTTGCTGACTGGTGACCCGGTTGTTTTGCACTGTCACCAGAATTTCTTGATTAGACAGGGGGGTATAGGTAGGTCCCCAGGCAGGGGTGTAGCGGGCAATCCCTGCCTGAATATACCCACTGTTGAGATGGGTCAGGGGAAGGCGGAGACCGGATGGGGTGATTAAGGTTTCCTGGAGTGTCAGGCGATCGATTTTGACTTCTCCAGAGTTATTCCAGGCGATCGCTCCCCGGTTAAGGATAGGACCCGAAAGCCAGTGTCCATTCTGACGAATGGTACCCAGGGGGAGTTGATTGTTTCGATTAAAAAAGCCGCCATTGATGGCAGCCGCAGCCTGGGAGAAGCGGGCAGTTTGAGCCAGGGGGGCGGTTCCCGGAACGCTGTTGGGATTGACCAGGATGGGTTTGAGGCTGGTTCCAGGTTGACGAAGATTGACTTCCAGCCAAACCACCGGAAACCGATCTGATCCCAGGTTGATGATTTGTCCACGCCAGCGAAGACCGGGTGCCCACAGGATATTTCGGTTTACCAGGGAGTCAGGGCGAATATCGACAATCAGACGATTCGGGTTGGGCAAACTCCAAATGCGGGGTTGGAGGTTGGTAGAGGTGCCTACCCGGAGACGGGTCTGGTTGCCAGCAGACTCTAGCTGGAGAGAATTAATCCGATCGCTGAGGCCGGGTTTGAAGGCTTCCAGGAGGGGGGAATCGGTTTGGGCATCCAGGGCGAGGGTAAATTCCTGATTCGCTTGGTCTACCTGCCAGGTAGCGGGGTGATCAAGTTCAATGACCAGGCGATCGCCCCAGGGCTGCTTTGCCTGACGAATTGCCAGAACTTTAGCGACCGGAGCAGAAATTTGTAGGGCATTGCCTGTTACCTGCAGTTGCCAGCCAGATTGGCGGGCAAAGTCAGTGACATCCAGGTAGCGGAGGGAACCTGTGAACCGGGTAAGAAGATTGAGAGCATGGGTGCTGGGGTCGGAGAACCATTGCAGCGGTTGGCTAGTTAAATCTTCTGTATTGAGCAGCTCGCCGCCGATTGTTTGGATGACCCCAGCATCGCTAATGCCAGTCCGGATGCTGCCCTCCTTGGTTTGCCACTGGCTCCAGGCAGCGGATAGGGGGCGACCGTTGAGAAGAATTTGATTGCCCTGCTGGAGGGAGCGGGCAGAGATGGGGATTTGGCTAAGGCGGGTAGTAGATTTGGGAGATGGTCGCGGAACTGCTGGGGCGATCGTTGCCCTGGCATTGTCTGTTGCCAAAGGAATCAGACCAGCCACCAAAATTATCAGAGGCAAGCTCAGTAAGACTCTCCCTAACCAATCGGGTTTGGGAAAGCGGCAGGGGGAAGGG
>JBAUTA010000957.1:0-1914 GCA_049581985.1 Kovacikia sp. | reverse complement strand
TTGTTGAAGTGCTGGATCGTACTTAAGCAAGGATTCACAGGCGATCGCCCCATTCTCCCGCAACCGCTTCACTTCAGTCTTGCCGATCTCGGTATCCGTTAAGAGCAGGAGCACCTGATGACTGGCTTGGGGAAAGTATCGCTCAACCAGATGATTGCGGTGAGAGGAATCAAAAGGAAAGGTCAATGGGCCAAGGGCCATAGTCATCCACTGGGAATTGGAAGGGTTGGCGCTATTTCTGAGTAGGCTGTTCTTCCAGCACCAGAACAATCTGATAGTCTCCAGCCGAAATGTCTGGAGGAAGTTGAATTTTCAGTTCGTGATCAGGGGTGATCGGAGCGGTAAGCTGTAAGGTTCGCATCGTTGGATGGCTCCGGACTCATTTGTCTTTCCCAATTATGGGCTCTAGCTAATTCAGATTTCCACTGTTGCCGAATTTTAGGTTTGCCCAGGAAGGTACTGGCTGAGTCTCCTGACGAGAGGCTGTGCCATTGGTTAGCTGCTTGATGGTTTCTACAACTCCGGCTTTAGCGGCTTCTTTGATGTTCCAGCTCTGGTGGGCGTTGTCGATCGCCGATTCTTTGGCACGGGAACTGGTTTCAAAGTGTTTTTCAAGCAATATTCCAGCGTTCACGATGCCATCGAATTGCTTCGTGACGAGGATGAAACTCTTCCTGAGCAGGCAGAAAGAGTGGTTCTCCGTTAAAAGATGTCATTGCTCTAGTATCAATTGGTGGCTCTTCATAAATCCGGTTTTCAGGCAAGATAATTCGATAATCGTCATCAATGCCAAACCACCCATGATCAAAAGCCCAGTGATGATTTTTGCAGAGGGATAAGCCGTTATCAAAGCGATCATCCCGAAATGTAGAGAACGGTAAGATATGCGAGCCGTCTACAATATTCTGGCTATCCTGGCTGATGATTCTCAATTGGCAAAACGCACATCGCTGATCATAAAGGGAGAGAATCTCTTTTCGGAACGTCGCATCTCTTCTAAATGTTTCGACTTCATCCTCTTGATTCAGTTCTTCAACGGTATAAACAGCTCCACCTTTTTCATGCAAGGAGTATCGAAACTCCTGAAACGAATTAATTTGTAAAAGCTCTTGAATCTGGGCAAACTTGTCAGGGAACCACTTGTTGATCAGTTCAGTAATTAGTCTTCTTCTCTGCTGAGGCTCTTGAAGAATTTGGAATAGCTCGTTATCAAAGTATCCATACAAGACGTTATCCCTTAGCTTTTTAAGTGTATTCAGCTTTCCTCCAGAGAGAAGAACCTGCTCATGTCCGGGTATCGGAACTAAGTGCCAAAAGGCTTGGCTGGGACGGCTCATATGATAGATAGGTTGCGCTGGATTCGCCTGGTGAAAGGCAGAACTCAAGCGATCGCGGTACTTGATGAAGGTAGAAATTAGCTCTGGGGTGATTGGGAAATAGTTTTCGGTGCTGGTTCCCTGGTCAATGAGTTCTATCAGGGATAACAGTAGGAGCGGTTGATAAGGTGCCTGTCCATGCGCCCTATCGATCCGAAGTTGCGTAAACCGCTTGATGTAGTAATTCAGGTCTTTTTTCATTTAACCTGTACTGTCCATTGTCCTTGCTAAAAGGATCTCGGCACTCATCGCATGAAGTCGCTTCTAAAAACTGCCTGTACTGATCGAGCTTATGGCCAAACCATTTCTGTACCAGGATAGTCGTTAAACTGGTTCTTGACAGTGGATCTTGAAGCAATTCAAACAAAGCATCATCCACTTGGACATACTTAACAGCTTGTTTAACTTCAGTGAAGGTTTTTAGTTTAGCTTTAGACGCAATAATTTTCCGATAGCCGCGATTGGGGATGAGATGCCAGAATTTATCGCCGCGCAGATGAAAAAAGGGTCTGGAAATATCTGGGTAATGGTTTTCTGA
>JBAUTA010000956.1:0-3942 GCA_049581985.1 Kovacikia sp. | reverse complement strand
CCATTGTCCCCCGCCTCGTAGGGGCCTAACTCCCCCATTCCCCGAAACGGCTTGACTTGCAAAGGGCGATCGCACTGTGCAGCTATCAGGCTGGGGTTACCGCTTCCTTCTCTAAGAACTTTTCCAGTTCGGTCAGAGCATCAGCATCTACCTTTGTCTGCATCGGGCAGAACTTGGGACCGCACATGGAGCAAAACTCTGCGGTTTTGTAGATGTCGGCAGGAAGGGTTTCATCGTGGTACTCGCGGGCGCGATCAGGATCCAGGGACAACTCAAACTGGCGGTTCCAGTCGAAGTTGTAACGGGCAATGGAAAGCTGGTCATCGCGATCGCGGGCACCTGGTCGATGTCGGGCAATATCCGCTGCATGGGCTGCAATTTTATAGGCAATCAGCCCATTTCTTACATCTTCTGCATTGGGCAGCCCCAGATGCTCCTTAGGCGTAACGTAGCAGAGCATGGCCGTGCCATACCAACCTGCCATTGCGGCTCCGATCGCGGACGTGATGTGGTCATACCCTGGCGCAATATCGGTCACCAAGGGACCCAGCACATAGAAAGGAGCTTCTGAGCATTCTTCCATCTGCTTTCGCACATTGAACTCGATCTGGTCCATAGGCACATGTCCCGGACCTTCCACCATCACCTGAATATCGTCTTCCCAGGCTTTGCGGGTGAGTTGCCCCAGCGTTTTTAACTCCGCCAATTGGGCCGCATCCGATGCGTCATGGGTACAGCCTGGCCGCAGCGAATCCCCTAAGCTAAACGAGACATCGTAGCGCTTGAAAATTTCAATGATGTCCCGGAAGTGGGTATAGAGTGGATTTTGCTTGTGATGAGCCAGCATCCACCGCGCCAGAATGCCACCTCCACGGGAGACAATCCCGGTCAGGCGACCTCGTACCAGTGGCAAATGCTCAATCAAAATTCCGGCGTGGATCGTCATATAATCCACACCCTGCTGGGCGTGCTTCTCAATCACATGCAAAAAGTCATCCGGCGTTAGTTTTTCAATATTGCCGTGAACGCTTTCTAAGGCTTGATACACTGGAACCGTGCCGATCGGCACAGGAGATGCCTGGATAATGGCAGTCCGGATCTCGTCCAGATTGCCACCCCCCGTAGACAGATCCATCACCGTATCTGCACCATATTTGACCGATAGCCTGAGTTTGTCTAATTCTTCCTCAATATCAGAGGAGTTGGGCGACGCCCCAATATTGGCATTGACCTTGCATTTGGAGGCAATCCCAATACACATTGGCTCCAGGTTTGTGTGGTTGATATTTGCCGGAATAATCATCCGACCTCGTGCAACCTCCTCCCGAATCAGATCATCCGGAAGATTCTCCCGTTGAGCTACGTACTGCATCTCTTCGGTAATCATTCCCTGACGCGCATAGTGCATCTGCGACACATTGCTGTGTCCACGCCGCTTGGCGATCCAGTCTGTTCGCATATCCAGTTCCTCAAATAGATAGCTTCCCTCCGCCGGTATAACCCGGACTCAGGTTCTAAGGGTGTAATCTCAGCCTGGATTAAACCTCTTACAGCCGTTAAAGTTGGCTTTATCACAGTTTGCAAATCAATGGAGTACAAGGGCGACAGGGGGCAGTGCCTCCTGCGTGGGGGGCCACCGTTCGGTGGAGGGCTTCCGTCGAAGCCTCCCTACCCCGTACTTCACCCAAGTGCGAACTGCTATCAGATTCGTCCTTACAATGCAAAACAGTGCAAAAACTTATCTTTGTAAGAAGTCTATGACTCAGGCACCCCTAGCTTGACTGCAATCTTACCACTCCCATCCAAGGAGGGTGGTGGGATCCCAAAAATTTGACGGTTTGTAGCAATAGGGCGGGGGTGGAAGACAGTCTAAGGGCTAAAAGTTGCAGGGGAAAGGCTAAGAGAATCGCCTTATACCGTTTTTATAAAAAGCTGAATCTTATTTGACCCCCGGCTGTCGCCGTCCCCCTTGGCAAGGGGGACTATAGGGGGTGCTTGTTTTGGCGCGTCTTCATAATATTTGATTGGTATTATTCCTGATCTGACATTTTGCACCTGGTGCTACACCTGCCAAGAACTTGAGTTCTTGGCCCATAGCCTAAGTCCATCTCTAAACAGGACTCAAACTTTCGTTCAGTCCTGTTTAGAGGACTTTTGCTATGAGCCCAGAATGCATTCCAGGGCGGGACTGCGAGGTGGCTGTAAGAAAGGTGGAGGATCTGATTTATCTTTTCCCCAACTATAGCGGTTTGCACTTGGGTGAAGTACAGAAATGTGAGAGACAGTGGGGCGCGAAGCACCCTCACTGTCCCTCACACTCTTGAAAAGGGCTATATCCTTTCCCAACTATCCTTTTCCCGACAATCCTGCTTCTTAGCTAATCTCCTCCAGGTCAGGCGGGGGCAGCAGGGTCACCCGCACCCGTTGGGCATCGTCTAGAACAGTTAGCAAAACATTGTCGATTTGGAGCCGATCGCCCGCTTCTGGCGATCGCTGTAACTCTTCTAAAAACAAACCTGCCAGGGTTGCGGCTTCATCGCGGGGCAGTTCCAGATCCAGTTCGTTATTGACAGTGGCAATACTGGCACGGATCTTGAAAATTCCCTCGTGCGGGGCAAGACGGCGAAACTCCTGTTCCTCTTCTGCATCATATTCATCCCGAATCTCGCCCACAATTTCCTCAAGCACATCTTCCAGGGTTACCAATCCGGCTGTTCCACCAAATTCATCTTTTACAATCACCAGATGCAGGCGATTTTTTTTCATCTCGGTTAAAAGTTCACTGGCAGGTTTGTTTTCAGGGATAAAGTAGACCGGACGCAGCAACTCACGAATACTGGGCGGATTTTCTAACAATCCAGCCAGGGGGCGAATCAGATCTTTAACGTGCAAAATGCCCATAATTGTGTCCAGATCTTCCTCACAGACGGGTAGCCGGGTGTGGGCGTTCTCCGAAACAACCTGGTATGCTTCCTCCAGGGAAATCGTGGTTTTGAGATATTGAATTTGCACCCTTGGGACCATAATGGCGCGGGCAGTAATCTGGCTAAGTTCAACTGCGCCATAAATAATTCGCCGCTCCTGTTCTCCAACCGCACCCCCTGCCCGCCCAGCATCAACGAACGCCTTAATTTCCTCCGGGCTGATCGACTCCTCCTCATCCAGGGAAGAATTCCCCATTAACTCCAAAACAAAATTAGTGGACATACTGACCAGTTTGACGATCGGAGCTGTCAGTTTGCCAAATAGCCGGATCGGGCGGATACAAACCAGGGCAAAATCCTCAGCATGGCGAATCGCTAGCCGTTTGGGCACCAGTTCACCCAGGATTAAACTAATCAGCGCAATAATCACCGTTACACTGACTAGAGCCACCTCGTCTGCAATCTGCTCCCCCAACATTGGACTTAGCCAAACCCCCAGGGGACTCGCCAAATTCTCAGCGGCAAACGCGCCATTTAAGAAGCCAGTTAGCGTAATCACCAATTGAATGGTGGCCAAAAAGCGTGTGCTATCTTCAGTCGTTGCCAATACCAGGCGGGCGCGACGATTGCCCTGATCTGCCAACATCTTCAGCCGCACCTCATTGGCAGAAACAAGGGCAATTTCTGATGCTGCAAAGAATGCGTTAACCAGGATTAGGACAAGGTTAATTAAAATTAGCAGGGCAACATTGGGTAGCTCTGTATTGGGGTTCATGAATTTGGCGTTGGGAGCTAAGGCTAGGAGCAAGAATAAACGATAAAGGAGAGGGGATAAAACAGTGGAAGGGGCGAAGGGGTTCCACACCTTCTTGGGAGCGAAGCCCCCACCCCTCCTATAGCAAAATTTAGTGTTTGTAACACTAGGATAGAATCATCATAGATTTGGAGGGATTTTAGCGATTTATACACGCCCCCTTGCTCGTCTAATTGAGCAGTTACAACATTTACCAGGGATTGG
>JBAUTA010000955.1:0-6120 GCA_049581985.1 Kovacikia sp. | reverse complement strand
ATTGGGGACGGGGTGCAGGGGTGGAAATCCTGGCTGGGGGCGAAGCCCACACACCCCCCATCTGCAACTTTTATTCTTTAAATTGGTATCAGCAATATTTTGTCAAAATGACTCGGCTCTGATCCGTGTAATAATCTCAGTGCAGGAATTTTATAGACCTGAATTGCTAGACCTGATGAGGAGTGAATCGATGAAAATAATAAATGTTTGGACCAAACCTGCCAGTATTATGGCTGCGGTGGCGATTTCGACCAGTGGAATTGGGTTACCTGCGGCTGCTCAATCCCAGACCGAAACTAGCCCGACTTCTGCTCCCGCACCGGAATCTTTGATTGGGCAATGCCGGGCAGTCAACAAACCAACCCCTATTTATACCAAGCCTTTAGCCACCAGCCCAAGCCTTGGAACTCTGGCAACCAACTCAAAAGTTACCCTTGCTGACAATGGGAATGGGGCTGGCTTTATCGGCATCAGCAAGCCTTTAAAGGGATTTGTGCAATCGGTAAACCTCAAGCCTTGCCCCCCTGCCCCCCCTGCTAATGCCTGTCGGCGAGTCATTTATCCGCCCGTTGGCGGGATCAACATTCGTAGAGAACCCAACATTACCTCTGAGCTTCTAGGGGGAATTCCCTATTTAGGAAAGCTCTACCTGACAACGGTTCCCGCAACAACCAAAACCGATGCTAGTAACCGCGTTTGGGTAGAAATTGCTAAACCGATTAATGGTTGGGTTTCAAACGGCTTTAAGGGCGGCAATAGCAATTTAGGATATTGTCCCTAGTCCATCCCATTGACCTTACCCCCATCTCCCCAGACCCTTGCGGGGCTATGCATTACGCAAAAGTCGGTGAGACCCTTGTCCAGCTTAACTTTCCCTCATCCCCCAGCCCTTTCTCCCAGAACGGGCTACCGTGTATACACAAGTCTGGGTCAAAGCAAACCCACCCCTAAACCCCCTCCAAACGAAACCCTGGCTTGCGTTTCGAGGCTGGGGCCGTGATCAAGACCTAACTTTCACCCTAGATTCAACTCCGGGGTGCATGGGGCCTGACTAATTTCCCTGGATTCTCGTTACATTGGCCTTAAACCCATTCCCCCAGACCCTTTCGGGGGGTGGGGGGAGTTAGGACGCCCCATTGCAGGGGACAATGTATTTTCTGTGACGCTGGACCACAGAAAATGCATTGGCAGGGGGAAGTCCCCCGGCAGAGGATTGGGTTTAAGACAAGATATGTAGACACCGCAGCCCAGAACGGGAGAAGGAGAGCCTAAAATCCTTTCTCCTCTCCCCAAATGGGCGAGGGGAACCCAAGGGGTGAGGGGAATTTGGATGAGATCTGCGTCATGGATAGCCCTGAACACGTAGGTTAATCTAGGAAAGAACGAGATTATCGAAGCCGAGATAACCTATGCAAAATAAGCTTGCTGAAATTTCGATCGCTTTTTCTAATATCTATAGTGGCTGGATTCTCTGGAATCTATTTCTGGCGTTTATTCCACTGGTACTTAGCTTCTGGTTATTTCGCCGCAAAACGAATGTGCGATCGGTTCCCTGGTGGCTCGGTGTAGCAGTTTATCTTGCCTTTTTGCCCAACGCACCTTACCTGCTGACTGATATCATTCACTTAATTAGAGGAATCCGGGCGGGTAATTCCGTATGGGTCATTGCTTTGATCTTTGTCCCTTTACATGTGCTGGCAATCCTGAGCGGATTCGAAGCCTACGTTGTGTCCTTACTGAATCAGGGGCACTACTTGAAGCGTCAAGGTCAGAAACAATATGTCGGCTGGAGCGAATTACTGACTCACGCTTTGTGTGCAATTGGCATTTACCTGGGCAGATTTCGGCGATTTAACAGTTGGGATTTAGTCTCAGATCCTGGAAATCTGTTGCTTCAGACATTAGATGATTTAACCTCCAAGCTTCCCCTACTGGTGATTGGGGTTACCTTCATTATTCTTATGGTGCTGTATTGGTTACTGAAGCAAATTACCCTAGGACTGCTTCTGCGAGTACGTTATGCCCGTATGCATAAGGATATCGACCTGGACAGGCAGGATTAAATCTCAAACATCTGCTGTCATAGGTTTACTTCTACGAAATACCACCTTTCAGACTTTCCCAAAATTAGGGAAGGTCTATTTTTTTAGCAGGTTTTTTTGGAGTGTTTTGCGTAATTCATCAGGAATCTTTCGATAAATCATCAAGCCCCCAGTTCTCTTTCCCTACTTCCGTTCTCGTCCTCCGTTCCCTTTAGCCCCCCAATGATGTTTATGCTTACTCAATCAGAACGCCCCAAACTCCTAAACCATGCAAATTCAATCTTGTTGCAGAGTGTGCTCGAAAGTTTGCTCGATGGCATTTTAATCCTGACTCACCAGGGCAATCAAATTTATGAAAATGATGCTGCCCGGCGCATCTGTCAGCGCTTAAGTCATGGCAATCCTGGCACTGATATTGCAAGTGATGTTCCAAAAGAAATTTGGCAGGCTTGCGAGGCTTTAATCGAAAGCCGCACACTCTTCCCCGATCGCTCAATTGTGATTGAATCAGAAATCACTCTGAGTCGAACCGAAGTGTTTCGATTACGCGTTCGGTGGTTATCTTTAGAGGATACCCAGCATCCCTATCTGGTTGTGCTGCTAGAAGACTACTGCCAATCGCTCCAAAGTCGGGCGATCGCTGAAGGTCATCAGTATGGCTTAACGCCCCGCCAATCTGAAGTTTGGCTTTTGCATCGGATCGGCTATAGCTACCAGGAAATTGCTAATGAGCTATATATCAGCCACAACACGGTGAAAAAACACATCAAGGATATCTACGCTAAACAGCAGCGTTCTCATGCAACCCTGATGGAAGAATACTGGGTTTAGAGGGATGAGTCGCTGGGTGCAATTAAACCTGATTTTCAAGAAGGGCTTCCTATGGTTTGGGAAGCCCTTTTCACTCATTCCGATCGATAACCTGAATGGGTATCGCGTTCAGTCAAACTTAGTCTTGGGTCAGTTTGGGGGTACCTTCACCCGCAAAGTATGCCCAGGTTCCAATGACGGCCGCCAGTAGCCAGCCACCGAAAAAGACAATTGCTAACACTGTGAACATAAGATCCTCCTTTGAGCGTAAACACCCATTGTTGGTAATAGCTGTACCCGGGTACTCGATCACCCTAGCAACGGGATCAACCACCCGCAATCTTTCTTAATAAGAAATGGAAATTGTTACGTACTGTCATGGAAACCTCAGAGAAGGGATGGGCGATGAACATTCATCCTTCCCTCAAGAAACCTAAAGAAATCATGAACTCCAGAGATCGTCCCCGCTTCATTGGAACTTTCCAATGGATGAGAAATCTATTTACGCCACTTGGAATATGAAATAGAAAAGTATTTTCATATGATCAGAAAATTTAGGAGGGGGGCATCGAGGAACCTGTGCTTAATTTAATTGATATAGCTGTCGCCACTTTGATTAGGACAGAAAATTAAAGGGGGAGTGGGGGCGTTGCCCCCAGCCAACTTTCGACCTGAGCACTCAAGCCGAAGGGGGTGGAGCCCTTACCCCGTCCTAATCAATAGGGCTATGGCTATGAAAAACACTGTTCTAAAACACTGTTCTAAAAAACAATAGAGGCTCCCCACAGGGGAACCTCTATTTGGAGGATATTAACTAAACAACCAATCTACCCGGCGGCGGCGGCTTCGCGGGCGGCAGCAGCTTCGTCTGGATGAATACCCAGACGGGTGAGGTTGATACGTCCCCGGTTGTCGATCTCTCGTACCTTAACGATTACATCGTCACCTACAGATACTTCATCCTCCACTTTGCCAACGCGGTAGTCTGCCAGTTGGGAAATGTGGATCATGCCTTCTTTGCCAGGAAGGAACTCGACGAATGCCCCGATCGGAATAATGCGAGTCACTTTTCCGGCGTAAACATCACCCTGGTTAAGTTTACGGGTCATGCCTTGAATGATCGAGCGGGCGCGTTTCGCCTTCTCACCATCCACAGCGGAAATCGTAACAATCCCACTGTCTTCAATATCGATTTTGGCTCCCGTTTCCTCGGTGATACCCTTAATCGTCTTACCACCCGGACCAATGATTAAGCCGATAAACTCTGGATCGATCTTAATCGTCAGTAGCCGTGGGGCAAAGGGCGACATTTCAGAACGGGGTTGGTTGATCGCCTCCAACATCTTAGATAGGATGTGCAATCTGGCGGGTTTTGCCTGATTAACTGCCTGGGCAATCACCTCCATCGGCAGACCAGGGATTTTCATATCCAGTTGGAGGGCGGTAATGCCAGATTCAGTTCCCGCCACCTTGAAGTCCATGTCGCCCAGGAAATCTTCGATACCCTGAATATCCGTCAAGACGCGCACTTCGTCACCTTCCTTAATTAACCCCATCGCTGCGCCGCTAACGGGTTTGGTGATAGGAACGCCAGCATCCATCAGGGCCAGGGTAGACCCGGAGACGGACCCCATTGAAGTCGAACCGTTGGAAGAGAGGACTTCCGAGACAACCCGGATGACATAGGGAAAATCTTCCTTCCTTGGCAAGACCGGCAGCAGGGCACGTTCTGCCAGAGCACCGTGACCAACTTCGCGACGACCGGGCGATCGCATTGGGCGAGTTTCGCCCACAGAATAGGGAGGAAAATTATAGTGATGCAGATAGCGCTTTTTCTCATCGGGATGCAGGTCATCCAACTCTTGGGCATCACCGGGAGTTCCCAGGGTCACGGCAGAAAGCACCTGGGTTAGACCCCGATTAAACAATCCGCTACCGTGAACTCGTGAGGGCAATACCCCTACCCGGCAGGAAATGGGACGCACCTCATCCAGCTTGCGACCATCTACCCGCACATTGTCTTCAACCACCTGACGGCGCATGAAGGTTTTAGTCACATCTTTGAAGGTGTTGCTCAACGCTTTGGGATTTGCTGCCGCTGCCACCTTTACCAGATCTTCTTCGGGCAATTCGGCGATCGCTGCTTCCACGGATGCTTTAATTTCATCCAGGGCTGCATCGCGCACCTTCTTGTCTGGCTCAAAACGACCCAGTACTTCTTTCACAGGTTTTGTGACCCGCTCGCGAATAAAATTTTCCAGAGTTGAGTCAACCTCTGGCGGACTTTCCTGAACGAGTTCTATCCCTAAGTCAGCAATCAACTCGTACTGGGCCTGAATCAAATCGCGCACGGCTTCGTAACCAAAGTCGATCGCCTCAATCACATCTTGTTCGGGTAACTGGTTGGCCCCAGCTTCTACCATGATTACGCCTGCGGGCGTGCCAGCAACGACCAGATCCAGGTCGCCTGATTCGATTTCACTATAGGTAGGATTGATCACAAAGTCATCGCCGACCAAACCAACCCGTACCGCTGCCATGGGACCGTTGAAGGGAATTTTTGCCAGCAGGACGGCGATCGAGGCTCCCGTCACAGCCAGCACATCGGGAGGAACCCGTTCATCCATCGATAGGGTCGTTGCCACAACCTGAATATCGTCCCGCAGCCAGCCAGGAAATAGGGGGCGTAGGGGACGGTCAACCAAACGGCTAATTAGGGTCGCTTTTTCAGGAGGGCGACCTTCGCGCCGGAGAAACCCTCCTGGAATGCGTCCAGCAGCATACAACCGTTCTTCATAATCAACCAGCAGAGGTAGGAAATCGATGCCTTCTCTTCCTGCTGCGCGGGTTGCTGTTACTAAAACCGCCGTATCTTCTGACTGAATGAGGACGGCACCTCCTGCCTGTGGAGCGAGCAAACCAACTTTTAGCCGAATATCCCTTCCATCAAAGGATATCGACTTCTCGAATTCTTCCATGTACTGTGTTATCCTTCTCTATCTCTCTTTTTTGTTTCTGTCGCAATCGTAGCACTGATATTTTGGATAGTGCTTTTTATAGCGGCGATCGCAGCAATTCACCAGTTTTATTAGGAAAATTTTTGTGATCTAGGGGCGAACCCTGTTGCAAGTGACCCAAAACCTTGTTGCATGGCCTACGACTAAGGAACGGGAACTTAATCCCAGGCAATTTCTGGAAAAAGGCCTGGTCTTGCCCAGTCTCTACCGCAGAAGAATTGTTCAAATTATTTAATTCCCCATCCTAATTC
>JBAUTA010000954.1:0-2054 GCA_049581985.1 Kovacikia sp. | reverse complement strand
CTTTTCATAATTCAAAGCCTTTAATAATTCACGATTTTACAAACGAGGAGCCATTGGATCGGTGTACTTCCTCTGTGGTCGAGGCGGGGTAGACTTCCCATTCGCGAATCCCTCTGCGTCTTAGAATTGCTTCAGCCCGAAGGATTTCAACTTCCGTACCGTCTACGATGATCAGATCGCCTCCACGAACCACGTGATTGTGATAGACATGTGCCCGCTCTTCTGGAATTCCTAAACCAACCAGACCGCCAACCAAACCGCCAGCCGCTGCGCCGATCGCACCTCCAGCTAGGGTGGTGGAGATCGCCGTTGCGCTTGCCCCTGCCAGCATAATGGGACCCACTCCAGGAATTGCCAGTGTACCCAACCCGACCAGCAACCCGGTCAGTCCTCCGACGGCTCCCCCTGACGCGAACCCTATCTTTGCTCCTTCGTCAACGTGAGTTGTTTCGGTCAGTTCTTGAATGTGTGTTTCACCAACACCGTGGCTCCGATCCAGGCGATCAGTATCTCTCGCAATGGGAGTTGTTTCGGTCAGTTCTTGAACGTGCGTTTCACCAATCTGGTGGCTCTGATCTAGACGATCGGGATCTTTCGCAACGATGGATACCTGGTTCATTGCAAAGCCATCATCTCGCAGTTCATGTAGAGCATTCTCTGCCTCTTGATGGCTAGAGAAGATTCCCACGGCTCGTTTATTGTTAGTGAAAGTCATTTTTCCCTCCAAATCTATTGGATAATTTTTTATGGTTGACAGTGAGTTATTTGGTGAGTTATTTGGTTATTCAGCTACTGTTCCCTCTGAATAAATTACAGATGTTCAATCACGGTCTGTAGCTTTGTTCTCACCTGATGAGCAATATCCTCCAGGTTTGGATTGGCGATCGCCATCATTGAGGCAACTGGATCAACTGCCGAGACTTCCACTCCATCATTTGTTTGCTGCACAATGACGTTACAGGGTAGCATCGTGCCAACTTTATCTTCGAGTTGTATGGCTTGATAGGCAAACGATGGATTGCAAGCCCCCAAGATCAGGTACTTGGACATGTCTACATCCAGTTTTTTCTTCATCGTTGCCTGGACATCAATTTCTGTCAGAACACCAAATCCTTCTTCTTTCAAGCCTGCAACAGTTTTGGCGACGGCTTCATCAAACGCGAGAGGCAAAACCTTACTGAAGTAATAGCTCATAGTGGTATCTCCTTGTTGCTTGCTGGAAAGCAATCGGTTGCCCATCGCTAAATCGAGCGCTATGATTGCTCATCATACGATCGCCTGCTACCAGCTCTGGCACAATTTCTACCTGGTCGTTGGAAGTAGAAAGGTTGTATATTACTCCGGCAATATTTGAGAATATCTAAACTTCAAGGACTTCATTGTGGGGCGCGCGTCGCGTGCCCCACAATGAAGTCTATTAAATTGCGGTGGTAATAGGCTACTGCTCCCCACCAAGGGAGGCACTCCTACACAGAGAGAAAACGTTCTTAATCAAGCATTTCCTTGGCTTTATCTTTCACATCTTCAACCGTGTGCCGGACTTTTGCCTCTCCCTGTTTTGCCTTACCCTCTATTTGATCTTTAGGATCGCCAGTCAGATTGCCCATCCCTTCTTGTACTTTACCTTCGATGTTTTTAGCGGTTGCCTTGGCTCTATCTTCTAAGCTCATGGTGCGCTCCTTATTGAATAATTGAATATAAGAACTGCTTATCTGAGGCGAATTAATAACTCTAGTCCTTACTATGATCCTAATCTATAGGTTTGTTTCCTGAAGGAATTGGTTAACTTTGATACAAAACGTAGGGTAAATGGGTTGATTATCAACTGTTACAATCGGGAAGTGAATTATGCAAATGATTCTAGTTATAGGAGCTGCCTATTTAGGTCTTATCCTTGGATGGCTTGTAAGAGGATGTTTTAAAAGTCCTATTGCGAGTAGTAAATCGTACAGATCTCCCTAAATCCCCCTCTTAAAAAGGCTGCTGTGTACACACATCTCGACTCGGATACTAAAACTCTGCAAGATCCCCCTTAATCCCCCTTAAAAAGGGGG
>JBAUTA010000953.1:0-2463 GCA_049581985.1 Kovacikia sp. | reverse complement strand
CACTAAGGCAGGTCCAATTTATTCATCTCTAAAATGTAATTTCTACCTTTAAATTCCGAATAAAATCTAAAGAATAGATACTCATTTTCTCAATAAATTCATAGCCCCTTTAGATTTATTTTCGATTTTTTCTTAATCAAGCAGCAATCTTTTTGAGAAGTTAATCCGGTTGCTGCATCTGGCGCTGAATTCGATTACTCAGGCTGCTGTGCTTTGAGGCAAGACGGGCTTTTCCTGCTGCTGCCCATTCTTGAAGGAACTGGATTTGTTCCTGGGCAGTGCGGGCAAGGGGGACGATCTGGCTGGCGGCTTCCAAAACATCGTCAGTCACAAAATCCCGGTTTTGGCTGAACCCGATGTGCATTGCCTCAACTAGCGTTTGCTCGATTTCTGCACCAGAGAAGTCGGGGGTTTCGTAGGCGAGACGATCCAGATCGTATTGATTCAAATTGTGCGGGCGCAACCGCGACAGATGGACTGAAAAAATTGCCTTGCGCTCTTCTTGAGAGGGCAAGCCGACAAAGAAAATTTCGTCAAATCGTCCTTTCCGGAGCATCTCCGGCGGTAGAGACTGGATGTTGTTAGCAGTTGCAACGACAAAAACAGGGGTGGTTTTTTCGGCGAGCCAGGTAATAAAGGTGCCAAACACGCGATTGGTTGTGCCAGCGTCCCCTCTGCCGTCAACACCAGAGAAGGCTTTGTCAATTTCGTCTATCCAGAGGATACAAGGAGCCAGGGCTTCTGCCAATTGGATCATCTGACGGGTGCGGGATTCGGATTCACCGACTAACCCGGCAAACAGGCGACCAACGTCTAATCGCAGGAGGGGCAAATGCCAGTGATGGGCGATCGCTTTGGCGGTCAAGGACTTGCCTGTTCCCTGAATGCCCACCAATAGCAATCCTCTGGGATGGGGTAATCCATACTGACGGGCCCGTTCGGTAAAGGCTCCTCCCCGGCGAAGCAACCAATCTTTGAGATTATCTAAACCGCCAATATCAGAAATGCTGGCAGTGGTGGGGTAGAAATCTAAGATTTGGGTCTGGCGAATGGTCTGTCGTTTTTCTTCCAGGATCAAATCAACGTCTTCCGGTCGCAATTCACTGTGAGTGGCGATCGCCCGTGCCAGCACACGCCGAATTCGTTCGATCGAAAGCCCCTGGCAGGAGCGCACCAGCTCATCTAAGGCTCGATTGTCCAGAGATTGACCCAAGGCAGCCAACAGACGTTCTACCTCTGTTCTAATTTCGGGGGCTGCGGGTAGGGGAAAATCCAGCACGGTCAAAACTTCTGTAAGCTCTTCAGGAATATTGATTTGAGGCGAGATGATGACAATATTTTTAGGTTGTGCTTTAAGCAGGCGTGCCAGATTACGAAGCTTGCGCGATACAGAAACATCATCTAGAAATCGATGAAAATCCCGCAGGATAAAGATGGCCGCGGCAGTGGCGGGAAGTTGCTCGACAAATTCCAGGGCTTGCAAGGGGTTCCGTTTACCAAACCCATTGTCATTGGGATTACCCTGATAGCCATCAACAAAATCCCAACAGTAAACTGCCCGATTCCCCTGTTGCTTGGCAGAGTGGGCGATCGCAGCTTCGACCCGCTCCTCTTCACGGGTCGGAATGTAAATTAACGAGTAACGGGCTCGCAACAACAGCTCAAATTCATCACTAAAGCTCATAGGAAAAATTAATATTCAAAATTAGGAAGTAGCCGGATGCCCTTAAATTAAAGAAGATTTGGGAGAGAATACTCAATCCCCCTTGCTGAAAATTAATCAGGGCTACCTGACTAGGGGGTGTTAAGACTGTTTTCTAGGGTTGCAAACCCTCAAAACATCTGGAATATAGGTTTTATGGATTTGAGTGACCTCTCAAATCGATCCTGACGGGCAACGAATGGTTGCAACACTCGTGCAGCTTCAATTTCTAATTTCGCTCAGAAAGTTGGTTCTTGAGTCCTTCTAAAGATGCCCAACGATGATCAATGGCTGGTTCAGAGGCTTCAGCCTGAGCAACCTGAATTCCCTGACATGTCTGATCGCACAATTGTTGCTGGGGAATTTCCAGGCACAACTGCTCATAGAGCCATGTAGTGGGTTCAAAGTAGCCAGTGGGAGGCAGGGTTTCAATCAGATCAGCAACAGCGATTTCTTGATCAAATAGAACTGGGGCAGCCTGATTTGCCATCTCATCCAACCAAATCAGTTCTGTCGGGCTGATGGCCAGTCGATAGTTGTACTGCTGCAAGCAGCGATGACAGGTCAATGTAATGATTGTTTCTGCCTGGGCTGAAACTTCCAGATAGTTACCTTGATGCGTGACCTTGAGACGACCCTGAACCGGAGTCAGGGTTTCAAGATCTGCAATGGTTTCATCAAAGTCAATGACTTCAGTTTGTTGCGGTGCTCTGGTTAAGCGTGGAATATAAATTGCTTCCATATTCTGACCCCTCCTTCCT
>JBAUTA010000952.1:0-2082 GCA_049581985.1 Kovacikia sp. | reverse complement strand
GAGTAGTATCAGTCATTTAAAAGAACCTTCTAGTTCCAGGATAAACAAATTGAAAACTTAATGATTCCTGCGTTTTGACTCAATAACCGCTTTAAGTAGGGAGTCCTGATTAACCGCAAGCGGCAGGGCATGGAAGACATGAACTAGCGCCAAAGGGCAGAAGTCGGAGCCATCCGGAACAAAAGCAAACCCAGAGAATGTCTTGGGAACAGGCTTGAATGCTGATTCCGATGGGTGGCCCTAATTGCCATTCTGCACTAGCTATTACTTTAATAACGGTATGGTTGGAGGATGGCTCCTTTAGGAATTTCTTTGGATTAGGCCACAAGTGCAGTATCACGCTTTGCAGAATTTATTAAATCTTTCGATACCTTAGGGAGTGGCATGGAAAGGGTACTGGGGTAGCAGGGAGATGGGAGAATGGAAAGGCAGTCAAGGCGGAAATGAATTCAGGGTAACTGAAAACAGAATGACTAAATCCATATCATAGTGACTGAAAAATGGTCATTTGCCCCTTACTCCCTCCCCTCTGATCCTGAAGAAATTACTAAGGATCTTCAAAAGAAATAACTGTTTATTGGATTGCTGCTTTACCGTTGTAAGGGAAGGTTGATAAGAGTAGTGCTTTAATTTGAAAGAGTTTTCCCCTTGTGATTTTTGTAAAGTTTCCCATTGAGTAGGTTCAAGTTGTGAACATTCCAAGCACTATCATCACGATGCTAGCTGGTATCCTCCTGACCCTGGTCAGCATTTGGGTTGGGCAAAATCATGGTTTGTTGCCAGTTCAAGCCTCTCAAGAAGCCCCCCTGATCGATGGTCTGTTTAACACGATGATGACCATCAGCACCGGGCTGTTTCTGCTGGTAATCGGCATCTTGATCTTCTCTGCCGTTAAATTCCGTCAAAGTCCGGGTGATGAGACGGATGGGCCTCCTGTTCATGGCAACATTCCACTGGAAATTCTCTGGACTGGGATTCCAGCGATTATTGTGTTGGGGCTGTCTATCTATAGTTTTGAGGTGTATAACGCGATCGGCGGCTTAGATCCGATGAATCACTCGGTTGCCCATGGACCGGCGACCCATCAAATGGCAAAAATGCCTGGGGCGGCGATCGCTGCCACCCTCGATACTCCTGCTCAGATGGCTGCTGCAGGCACGGATGTTCAAGCGCAAGCAGCCGAGCAAGCAGCCCAAGATTCAGCAACCGATCCGGCAACGGAACCTGCGCATCAAGATTTGCCCCAGAAAAACGATGCCCTGGCTGCCGGTATAACCTCGCCGCGCATTGGTTCAACCCCTGAGAACCAGGGCAAGCCGACAGAGTTTATTGTGAATGCCATGGGCTTGCAGTATGCCTGGATCTTTACCTATCCCGACACTGGCATCGTTTCCGGTGAACTGCATTTACCCGTTGGGCGCGAAGTGTTGCTCAATATTTCTGCAAGTGATGTGCTCCACGCTTTTTGGGTGCCAGAGTATCGGCTCAAGCAAGATGCGGTTCCTGGTCGCCAAACCGAACTTCGCTTTACGCCCAGCCTGGTTGGAGAATATCCCGTGATTTGCGCTGAGCTTTGCGGTCCCTATCACGGTGCGATGAAGACGAAAGTCATTGCTCAAACCGATGCGGACTTTAATGCCTGGGTTGAAGAACAGAAGGTTGCCAGTGCCCAAGGGCTGGATGCGGCGATCGCGACCAACTCTCACGATCGCTCTCCCGATGAATTTCTGGCTCCCTATATTCAAGACATGGGGGTTGATCCGGACTTACTAACGCAAATCCATCCCCACCCTGAACACTCCCATTCTTCTGCGACTTAACAGTTACTCCATTGCTATCAGCTAGTGGTTATGCGCTAGCGGCTATCCGCTATCAGTCCCAAACCTATCCCTATGACTCAAGCACAGCTTCAAGAGACTGCCAACCTAGCTGCCCACGGCTCTGACTTGGGTGGTGGCGATTGGCGAAAGTATTTTAGCTTCAGCACAGACCACAAGGTAATTGGGATTCAATATCTCGTTACCACCTTTATCTTTTATCTGATAGGAGGTGTGTTAGCCACTGCCGTTCGGACAGAACTCG
>JBAUTA010000951.1:0-1874 GCA_049581985.1 Kovacikia sp. | reverse complement strand
GTTCAACGTCAGCATAGAGAACTGGCATGGGAGTCAGGAATAGGTTTCCCCGTTTCCGCACATATTGCATCTGATAAAATTGGCAAGATTTCCTCAAATCTCCAAAATTCACACCAAACACAAAGCCACTGGCACGTGATTCTCGCTGCGAAGTCAGCCAATCAAACAGAAGTTGGTCACGAGCAACGGCTGTGTAGGTTTCACTGTCGCGAATTCGGTCAACTTCAACCTGTAACTCCGGCGATCGCTGGGGCACTGCCTCAACAGGTTGGGGAGGCGCGGGGTTTGCTGGGGGTTGGCTAGGAACTGGTTGCGATCGTGCATTTGGTTGTGGGATGGGGTGAGGTTGAGCCATTTCCAGTTACCAGTTATCGGCAAGAAGTTGATCCCAATCGTAAGCAACGACTGGCTCATAGGAAGAGTCTACAGCATTAGACAAAGAAGATTCATCGGAGGATTCGTCAGGAGTTGAGACCTGATCAACAATTGACCCGGAGGTAGCTTCAACTCCCACCTGGTTCGCAACCGTACTATTTGGAACATCAACCGGGATCAACGGCTCAGGTTCCAACTGCAATAGTGGGTTGGAGTTCGTCGTATCTTCAGCCTGAGACTGGCTAACAAAGGCTTCAGAGCCGAGCTTTGGGGCGAGATGCGTCTCAACCGACTGATTCTGAGGGAAAAGTTCAACCACCTTAGAAGTGTTCGTCTGCTGCTGATGCTCCTGGTTCGCCTGCTTGCGGCGCTGCCGCTTGGATTGACGCTTCTCATCAATGAATTCATACAGTCCCAAACGTTCAGCAACGATCGAATCGTGATTAACCTCAACAGCTCGCTTGCGGAGCTTCCGCTTGTACCAGCGCAGTTCCTCCAGCGAAATCTGGTCTTGCTTTAAATCACGAGCATAGACAGCGCCAATATACTGACCCGGTTGTCCGTCAGCAGGGCGAGTGTAAGCCAAGAGCGCAGTGATGTTCCGTTCGTCATACCGGAGAGAAATCTCCTCCCCTTGATAGGGAATTAAGCAGTCACCCTGATATATCAACCGCGCAAACTCAACGCTGCCATACTTTTCAACTTTGCGATGAGCAACTTTCATTAGGCAAACGTCCAGACTCCGCTCGTCTAGAACTTCTGGTTCTGCTAGCAACATAGAACGCCAACGTACATGGCGCTTCTGTTCTTCGACTCTGGGGTAGTCCTTCCAGTTGTAAGTATCAAAGAAATATCTTACTAACAGCTTCTCGAGTTCTTTAAGCGTGATACAGGCATGTTTTTCTGCATCTTTAGGGCGCTTTTCAACACTGGATCCCGTGTAGCCTGGAAGCATTGACAACAATTCCTTGTTCAGGCTGTCAAAGATTGTTTCGATCAACCCACCTGCTTGGGGAAAAGCTCGTAGCCGTCGCTTAAAATTTACCTGCATTGAGATCAGTTGAAGATGCTTGGATTTGAACTCCTTTGCGCGATCTGTCAGCCAGTACTCTGGTTTACCAAAAACAATCTCCTTAGTCTTCAGTTCGTACTCTGGTCCGTACTGTTTGGGCAGCATTGCGTGGCGTAGGGCAAGACCCACTTCATGGGAGCCTGCGGGTTCTAGCCCAAGGTAAAACCCCATGACACAACCTGAGTAGCTGTCTGCGATCAGAGTCAGGTAAGGGCGTCCCCAAACTTCTTCGCCCGTGTCATCAATTTCCAATATTGTGTCACCCTTCTCATCGACCAGTAGAATATCCAGCTTGGTATGGTCACACTGCCAGATTTGATTACTGCATTCAAGCTCTAGAATGCCTTCAGTCGTCTGAATGATTTGTCCTTCAGCCGGAGAGCCTGGGTGACGAACTTTCTTGTTCTTCCCCTTGAGGTAAAAGTCA
>JBAUTA010000950.1:0-7327 GCA_049581985.1 Kovacikia sp. | reverse complement strand
GGGATAACAGGGCAAGGCAAGCAGAGGTTGGGAGTTTAACCCTCCGCGTTTAGCCCTCTGTCTTTAGGATCCTATCGATCACACCGATCTGGCCCAAATCGCCCTCAGCCTATTCAATGCCCCTCTTCCTCTTCAGGACTCGCTGCCGGAGTGGGAATAGCGCCACTAGGAGGAATCTTGTCCAGCGTAATCAAGGCTTCCAGTACAGACTTGACAACGGGCGCGGCAACCGTAGAACCAAAAGCGTCACCTCCCTGCGGTTCATCAATCACTGCAAGCACGACATAGCGTGGTGCTTCCACGGGAAAGACGCCGACAAAACTAGTAATCTTAGCGCTGTCATAGTAGCCTCCATTTGGATTTGCTTTCTGAGCAGTGCCCGTCTTGCCTCCAATCCGATAGCCCGGAACTTGAGCGACTTTACCCGTCCCATCCTTGACCACTTTCTCCATCATGCCCAGGACAGTCTGAGTAGTCGCCTTCGAAAAAATCTGGACAGGCGTAGAAAATTTGGGCTGCCAGTAGGGTTGCCCTTTGCTGTCAAATAACCCTCGGACCACGTGGGGTGTAACTAACCGACCACCGTTAGCAAGGGTGGCATGGAATTGAGCCAGTTGGATGGGGGTCAAGGAAAATCCTTGACCAAAGGCGGTTGTCGCTGGCTCAATGCGAGATTCGATAAATGTTTTACGATCTTTGAACTGACCCCGCACCTCCGACGGCAGGTCAATGCCCGTCACTTCTCCCAACCCCAGACGCTTTAGCCAATTGTAGTAGAGGGAGGACTTCATTGCCTGCACAATATGGACCATCCCGACGTTGCTAGAGTATTTCAAAATATCACTGACAGTGACGGTGCCCCTGGCACCTGCGCTGGAGTAGTCAAAGTTCTGGATGGGCCAGCCCCCAACCGTAATCTGGCCTTCATCATTAAAGGTGCTGTTGGGTTGAATTGCTTTGGTCTGCAGTGCGATCGCGACATTGAGGGGCTTAAAGGTCGATCCCGGTTCGTAGAGATCTGCGACTGCCCAGTTTTTGAAGCGCTCTAGAGGATATTTAAAGTACTGATTTGGATCATAGGAAGGCTCAGAGACCAGGGTCAACAAGGAACCATCACGCACATCCATGACGATGACGACTCCCCGCTTCGCATTAAATGCTTTGATCTGCTGACGCAGGGCAGCCAGTGCGATTCGCTGAAGCCGCGTATCGATGGTCAGCCGCAGTTGATAGTCATCAATATTCAGAAATCCGGCAGGCACCTGATCGGGCAGCATTGAGCCATCACCAGTTCGCCGCATCGTCACTTCTTTAGTGCGTCGCACCAGCAGGTTTTGCTGACTCAACTCCACCCCCGCCTGCCCCTTGTGCTCATCGTTGACATAGCCTACAACGTCAGCAGCCACTTCCTGCTGGGGATAGAAGCGCTGCTGTTGTTGAATCAGTTCCAACCCGTCGAGGCGCAGTTCAGTGATCCGATCTTGAGCATTTTCAGAAAGGGAACTCTCAATTTGAAGACCGGATTCTCCCTGGTCAAACTTCTTTACCAGTGCTGCCGGAGCAAGCTTCAGAATCGGAGCCAGTTTGTCTGCAATTTCCTGTTTGGGTTGCTTAAACAATTTAGGGTGGGCGTACAGGGTAAAAACTGGACGATCCACGGCCAAAATCGTACCAACCCGATCGAGCACCTGCCGCCGAGGAACAAGCATGTTCAAGGCGATCATCTGCTGGGCCTGCGCCTTTTTCTTTAGATCAGCCCCCTGGCCAACTTGAAGTCGGAACAAATTAAGCGCCAATCCACCTGTACCGGCGATTAACAGAATCCAGACTAATAAAAGTCTGAAAACAGAGGGTTCCGCCCTGGAGATCGGAATCCGTCGTCGGATAGAATTCCCCACAACCGCCAAACGACGGCCATGATGAGGGCGCAAAGAACGAGGATGACTGCCCATAGTTGAGGCTGAAGGCTGATGAGAAGAGGAGGCTTAAGCATAAAAGTTAAAGGATAAAAATCCTAGCCTTTATCCTTTAGCTTTTTTTGAAATCAATACCCCAAGGGTTTGTTGGGCTGGGGTTCGACCTTAGGCGCAACGGGCCGGTTGGTTTGGCTAGGCCGCTGCGGAGCCGGTTGCAAAAAAATAGCACTGGCTGGAGTTTTGGGAATCAGCCCGGCACCAGGCCGTTCAGCCTGTTTGGCAAGATAGTGTTGCATCGTTCCACCCGCCTCGACTAAATCCCGCTCACTCCGCTGCAGGCTGGTTAATTTACGGAAGCCTGTACTCCAAAGGTGTTGAGTATAAACAGTGCCACTATAAACAACCAGTGCTGCGATCCCCAGAATAAATGCAACCACCAATGATCCCCGCTGCAGCCGGATCAACAATCGTAACCAGAAGGGCATCGATCGCGAAACGGGTAACCGCCGCACCGTTGCCCCAGATCCAGGAACAGGCATCGCAGCTAGAGAGGGCTGGGGATATCTGCTAACGCTAGGTGGATAATTCTTAGCTGGAACCGGATAGAGCGGAGCCCGACGCGATGCAGGAGCACGGGAGCGGGTGGTGGTTCTAAATGCAGTAGACATCGGCTTCTCTTCACTCCTCTACACAATCAACCAGCATTGGCAGTGCCGTAACGTGCGAGTTGTACACTCCTCGCTGCTTAACTCCAGCATACCCAAATAATAGAGCCTGATCTTTTCAAAGAAACCATCACTCCACACCATTTCTTGAGGATTTGGGGGATCTGAATAGTTAATTTTCATCCCTTGATGATTATTGATTTCCTTGCTGTCAGTGCTAAAGGTTATCAGCAGTTTACTGGAACAATGCATTCCGAAACAAAAATTACGTTTTTCGATCGCTATTCCGGAATCGCCTGCAGTATACTAACCGGGATTCGAGCAACTGTTGATCAACTAATTCTCGCCTGCATTCTATGGCTCAAACATCCGAAAGTAAAGACCAGCAGCACCCCCAATGGAGTAGCGATCGTCAGATTGTTAACACCCTGCTGGCAGGCGAACCAACCGACTATAACCTGGCAGAACTGGCACGCCTGCGGATTCGCTATCGCCATTTTCCAGGTGCCAGAGATATTCAGGCAGATCTGGATAAGGTTCTCAAGCAGTGGAGCCTATCTGAAACAACCCTCTATGAAAAAACCCGCCAAATTCATGCTCAAGCACAGGTTTATAAAGGACGGGGATCTCGACGGGAGGATTGGAGTTAAAAGGGTTGAGTTTTAAATTAAGCCTGAACTCTGAGGATCCATCGTCACCCGCTCCTACCATTCAGGGTCCATCCGTAAAGGGATAGTGAGGTTGATTTTGCGTTCCCCCAGGGAATGCAAAATCAACTTTTTGAATAGAGGCTTTTGAAGAGATGCCAGGTAGCTGGGTGCAATTCAACTCAAGGGCGATTAGAGTCAGGTGGGACAGTTCCAGGTAGCCCGCTGGGTGTAGGCTGAGCGGTTGGATTAGCCTCTGGGACTGGATGCTCCGTGTTGGCAACAACAACAGGCTCCAAGAGCTGGGCTAGTTGAGCTTGCTGTTGAAGTTGCTGGGTCGAAGAAACCAGTTTGCTCAGTCCGTTCACTAGTCGTCGCAAATTCGTCCGAAAGGCAGGATCTCCTGTCAGTTCATCCAGATCAGAGGTAATCTTTTGAGTATTTTGGAAGGTAGCTCTGGCGGAGTCCAAGGTTTGTTGCAAAGCAAGTACGTTTGCAGGCGTATTCAGCGATCGAGAAATATCCCGCAAATTGTTAGAGGCTTCCACAGCATTGGCAGATAGCACTTCCAGATTGCGCACCAGTTCACCCTGTTTCAGTGTCGTTGCTGTCGAGCGAAGTTGGGTTGTAATTTGGGTGATATTTTCCAGGGTGGTGACCAGATTTCCCCGATTTGCAACCAACAAACGATTCAACTCATCCGCCGTGAGGCCCAACTTAGTCGCTGTCTGGGTAATTGCCCCTGCCGAAGTTGAAAGCGTCAAAATTTCCTGTTTGGCAACTCTGGCAACCGCACCAAACTCCCGGCTCAACTTAGCAATTTCCAGGGCAGCTTCAGCAGAATTCTTAGCGACCGCATTCACGTTTGCAAGAAATTTAGGATCACTATAAACATCCGCAAACCGGGTAGAGGCCCGCACAAGTTCATCCACACTGACCCCAATCTGCCCCTGCAAATGATCTTGATTACAAACAATTAAATTACTGTTGCAGTTAGAATCTAAGGGCTTGGTGTTAACAGCCACTGTCAGCGGCTTTCTGGGAATGATTTGAATCGCAGTATTGCCTAAAAACCCAGATTGGCTGGCTTCGACAATTGAATCTTTAGGAATAATCAAATCTGCTGGAGAAATTTCGATTTCAACTTCCACCCCATTAGGTCCGGGGCGAGTCTGCGTAATCTTGCCAACAGGAACTCCCCGATAGCGAACAGGTGCCCCTGCCTCCATCCCTACAATGTTGGCAAAATCAACAATCGCTTTATAGCTGCGGTTGCCAATGCTTAACCCTCGTAGCCACAAAATTAATCCGGCAAACAAGCCTAACCCCAGCAGGATTAACAACCCAACTGAACCTTCTCGAATTGTCCGCGATCGCATGGTTCCTCCTCACTGATACGGGTAGTCCCTCGTTTGTGTTGATGGATACAAAGGGTCAATTGGAGATTTTTGAGGGGCGAAAGCTCCCCCAATGCCTTGACAGGGCACTAACCAATCACCTGAATCGGTCCTTCAACCTTGCCACTAAAAAATTGCCGGATCAAGGGGTTATCTGTCGTGTCAATCGATGCGACTGGGCCATCCCATTGCACCTTTCCATTAAAAAGAAATACTACCCGGTCTGTAGTACGGCGAATAGTACTTTCCTGGTGAGTCACCATCACATAAGTACCGCAGATCCCAGCAGCATTTTGTAACTGGCGGATTAAGTCTTCGATCACGGTTGAAGCGATCGGATCCAGCCCTGCTGTTGGTTCATCATAAAGCAACACCTCTGGCGTATCCTGAAGGTTGTCTGGATTTGACATAATGGCGCGGGCAAAGCTGACCCGTTTCCGCATCCCACCAGATAGCTCCGCTGGGAAGCGATCGCCAATCCCTGACAAACCCACCATCTCTAAGCAGTGTTCCACCAGTTCTTGAATTCGCCGCCGAGACAAGCTGGAATGTTCATACAATAAAAAACCGACATTTTCCTCTACTGTCAGAGAATCAAACAAGGCTGCTTGCTGAAACACCATACCAATCCCAATGGGATCTGTTGAATCATCAATCAATCCCTCACGCTTTTTGCCAGAGATATAGACCTCACCTGCGTCAGGAGCCAACAACCCGGCAATAATTCTGAGAATCGTTGATTTGCCTGTCCCGGAAGGACCAATAATTCCCAGAGCCTGCCCCTGGTAAATCCTCAAATCAATCTTATCCAGCACCACATTGCCGCCAAATGCCTTAGAAACTCCCTTTAATTCAATCAACGGTTCAGCCATTATCCAACAGGAAAGGAACCAGGGTTACTTATACTCAGTCTAATTCCTGGAATAACCGGCAATCCTTATTTCCCAGGAGCAAAACCCCTGGAGGGGACTACGCCAAACTAGAGGGGACTACGCCAAAAGCTAATAGCGCCATGCGACAACCACTCTCAAGCATTTACACAGGATATATCAAGAAATTGGTTTCTAAGACTTTAACAAAGAAGAGGACTCCGACAGACAGGACACCGGATGATAGTACCAGGAGTATTTGCATCTCAAGCAGCAATTTTTAGTCATTTGCGATGAAGACTGGGTTATTCTGCTGCTAGATCGGGAAACTGTTTTAGAGTAATCACCAGCAATCCCTTGCTGATCTTTCTCTGATTGAACCAGGTATGACTATCGGTTTATTAAAACAAGCCCTCCATGTCCTTCGGCACGAGTCTCGTGGCCGAACTTCCAGTCGCATGAATCAGTGGTTTAAGTGGCTATCGCCTGGCTTGCTGGTAAAGCGCTGGTTGCTGCTGAGTGCAAGTGGTGTTCTGTTGACCGTTTTGGGGTTTGCCATTTTGATGAAGCGAACTCCTATTTATCACATTACTCAGTTCCTGGCGGAAACCCTGCAAAAACTCACGGATGTGATTCCTAACAATGTTAGCGGTCCGATCGCCATGGCGATCGGACTGTTGCTGGTCTGGTGGGGCCAAACTCGCACCCTTGGGTCCATCACTGAAGTGCTGATGCCAGAGGGAGATGAAGAACTAATTGATGTGCTGTTGACCCATCGCAAACTCCATCGGGGCCCCCGAATTGTTGTGATTGGAGGCGGCACCGGGCTTTCAACCCTGCTGCGGGGGCTAAAGCAGTACAGCGCCAACATCACGGCGATCGTCACTGTCGCAGATGATGGCGGCTCCTCAGGACGATTGCGCCGGGAAATTGGGGTACTCCCACCGGGAGACATTCGCAACTGCCTGGCAGCCCTGGCGGATGAGGAAAAGTTGCTGACTGAATTGTTTCAATACCGATTCAAGGCCGGGGATGGACTGACCGGACACAGCTTTGGCAATCTGTTCCTGACTGCCATGAGTGAAGTGACGGGCGATCTGGAACAGGCAATCACCGCCAGTTCCAGAGTTCTAGCAGTGAGAGGAGAAGTTTTACCTGCCACACTTAGCGATGTAAGGCTCTGGGCAGAGCTATCGGATGGTCGCCGGATTGAGGGCGAATCCAGTATTACTGAAGCTAAAGGAACGATCGTCCGGATGGGCTGCACCCCCGCCAACCCACCGGCTCTGCCAAAAGCCCTAAAAGCAATTCGGGAAGCAGACTACATCATCATTGGTCCAGGTAGCCTCTACACCAGCATCATTCCCAATCTCCTGGTGCCAGAGATTGCTGACGCGATCTCCCAACGCGATATTCCCTGTATTTACGTCTGCAACATCATGACCCAGGAGGGAGAAACCCAGGGCTACAGTGTTGGAGATCATATTCGGGCGATCGATCGGGCCTGTGGCAAGCGACTTTTTGGGGCAGTCCTGGTCCAGAAAAAAACGCCCTCTGCCAAAGCGCTGATCCGCTATGCCCAAGAAAACTCTAATCCCGTTCCGCTTGACCGGGATGTAGTCATCCTCCAAGGACGACGGATCATCCTGGCAAACGTTATGGATGAAGATGAACAGACAGGACTAATACGCCACGATCCGCAACAGTTAGCCAAAGTCCTATTTCGCTGGTATGGACGAGTCCAGGGATTATTTGGGGCAAGTGAGCCGGAGGGGGAGGGGGAAAGGGTAAAAAGGAGATAGGAAGGTAGGGAGTAGGGAGTAGGGAGTAGGG
>JBAUTA010000949.1:0-3453 GCA_049581985.1 Kovacikia sp. | reverse complement strand
TCCATAATCCGCTGGCGATCGCCCTCCGGTTTTGAGGTATCCCAAACGATCTGCGGCTTTGAGTCGAGATTGCTGGAGATGGTATCCACCAGTTCTTTAATGGATACACCGCTGCCGCTACCCAGATTAATTGGTTCGCAATTTGCATGTTCCGCCGCCAGCAGCATCCCCCTGGCCACGTCTTGAGCGTGAATAAAGTCCCGTCGGGCGGAACCGTTACCCCATACAATCAGCGGATTTTCTCCCTCCACTGCCCGCTTAATCAGTGACGGAACCACCATCGCGTTCTCAAAATCAAAGTTGTCGTAGGGACCGTAGACATTCGCTGGACGTACAATTGCGATCCGGTTCCAGCCGTGTTCAACTTTGTAAGCCTCTGCCTGGAGTTCACCCATGCGCTTGGCCCACCCCGGAAACCGATCGTTGGGGGAGGGGAAGGTGCGCCACACATCGTCTTCATAGAAGATCTCGGCAGGGGCATAAACCGCAACCGAACTGGTGAACAGAAACCCCTCTACCTCAGATTTCCAGGCTGCTTCCATGAGGTTGGTGTTGAGGGTGATCGTCGGAACGAAAAAGCTGGCAGGTTTCCCGGTTGCGATCGCAGGCGAGCCTTTTACCCCCAGCAAATTGAAGACAAAATCCATGCCCTGGCAAACATTTAAACAGTTCTCAAATGACATCAGGTTGACCTGATGAAACTCCGCCTGGGGATGGGCTCGCGACGCATCATCCAGGGAGGCAATCCGGACCGTAGCCCCCTGCTCGAGCAACATTTCAACTAAAGGAATCCCAATCATTCCTGTGCCGCCCGCCACCAGGACTTTTTTACCCTTAAAGGCCATGTGTTTCTACTCTCAACTTATAAATCTTGATAGCGGTGCCCACTAATATTCAGAACGACTGGCGCTCTGAATATCTAACCCCTTGTCCCCTCTTTAGGACAGCGCCAGCTTTTCTGCTTGAGACACTCTCTCTGTTACGATGGACACATTTTTGTAGAGATATGCCCCCTTCTTGTTGCCATACCAGACGATCTCTCGATACCAATCATCCCAGTTATGAATGGATCGGGACGTGCGATCGATATGGTATCGCAGGGGCTGTTCTTCGATCGGCACCTTTGCCCCTTGACGGACTGCTTGGTAAAACTCCCAGAGGTTGTAGGACAATTCCAGGGTCAGGTCTTCTGTCTGGAAGGGTTGGTTGACCAGGCTTCGATTCAGCAAAATGGCTTCATGGAGGATGGCGGGAATTTGGATGAAGCGATCGGTTAAAAACTGCTTCAGCAGCCTTTCTGTTTCTCGATAAAAGGTATCCAGCTTCCCTTCCACACTCAGTTTGATAAAGATGTACTCATCTGCGGGCCACCAGATATTCAACCACTCTGCCGACTTACAGTACTCTTCGCCCCCCGTCTGAATATCCCTGGCCTTTTCCCAAAAGAACGCCCGAATTTCGGACAACACTGGGAAATCTGACAGATCCTGCTCCATAAACACCTCAAACAGTTCCCGATAGCTAAAGGAGCAAACCTCGTGCAGCACAATTAGCGGAATCTGAAGCAATTTATCGAAATGGAGCAGGGCAACCATCCAGCCCAGGGATCGGGTTTTACACCAATCTTCCTGAGGGGTTGCGGCAGTGGCAATCACAAGCTGTTGGGTTTCAAAAATATCATCCTCGGACTCAATAAGTGACCCGTGAATGTTAACGATCCGGGATTCTACCGTCACCATCCCGTATTGCTTCTGATAGTCCGGATTGCCCATCTCGGCATTGGGCAAGATTGACAGATTATTAAACTGAATCCGGTTATGTTGCCCGTTCTCGATCGCCTGTGAAACACCGTCAAAGAAAGAATGATAGGTTTCCCCTGGTAGGCCCAAAATAATGTCGGTATAGGTTTCGACCTGATCCCGCGTGAAGCGGCGCTGAAGTTCCTGGAATGAGTCTAGAGAAATGTTATGGCGCTTAATACTTTTGAGGGTGCTGGAATCGAGGGATTGCATGGCGAGCGTTACCCCCTTATTGAGTCCCGCATCCGCTAATAGCTTTTGTACCTGATAGGAACGCTCGGTTGCATTCTTGGTATTTTGAACCGAGAGCGCAACGGGATAGCCTGATTGCTGCTTTATTGCGGCAACGTAGTGGGCAATATCCAGATCTCGGGGGAGAATACCGAAATTAGCATCGCAACAGAAAACGAACTGAATCTGATGGGCGGCAAACCAGTCTACTTCCCGAAACAGACGCTCCAGATCAAAGGTATAGACCTTACTCTGAGTTGCTGAACCCCAGTCACAAAAGGTGCAGGAGAATGGGCAACCCCGATTTGTTTCCCAAAGGGCAATCCACTGTTCCTGCGGATTTGCCAGCATCAGCGGCTCGAACACACCTGCCAGGTAGGGGGAGGGAATCAGGGAAAGGTCATCGAGCCGCTCCCGCCGGGGCTGATGCACAAAGCTGCCGTCTGCCTGCAAATAGCTGATCGAGCCGACTTCCTGCCAGTTGCTTGCCGGAAAGTTTTCCAGAATATCTAGAAATACGGCTTCCCCTTCGTTATGGCAGGCAAGGTCAATAAAAGGATGTTGGCGGAGGAATGCCTCTGCCCGATCGGGCACCTGGGGACCGCCAAAGACAATCAGGATCTCTGGATTTTCCTGCTTCAGTCGTCTGGCGATTTCCAGGGAAATTTTGATATTCCAGACGTAGGTGCTGAAGGCAACAATATGGTTGTGCCGTAGGTGTTCTAGCGCTTTGGCGATCGGCAACCTGCAATAGATGGGTAACCCAAACTCATAGCGCTCTGGAACCTTCGCATATTCCTGGACATAGGCCTGCAGCAACCCGACCGAGTAGGGCAGGTAGTTTTGGTTAGAAAAGCTGTTATTGATTTGAACCAGTCCGACTTTGATTTTGCTCATGACTTTCCTCGGATGGAGAGTGTCTTTAGCTGCTGATTCAAATGAACCCACTGATTTCTGATCTGCCAGAATTTGCTGCTTTCCATCGCGGCAATCGTCTCACGCAAATGGGCAACTTCTGCCTGAGAAAGCTGTTGTTCATGCTGGGATTGGTCAAGCTGCCCCAGCGTCCGATCCAGCTGCTCCAGCGTCCGATCCAATTGATATTGCACTTGATTGATTTTGTCCCGAGCCTGAAACAGCTCAGTTTGGGTCTGGTTAAAGTCCTGCTGCAATTTGAGTTGTTTCAGTCGATCGGAGGTGGGATAGATCGCGAAGGCTTTATCGTAGTAAAGATCAAACCAGTCGGCTGACCCCGTTGGAATCCATAGCATGGATTCTGCCGCCCAAGTATAAATGCCTGCTACACAGCGTTTGTAAAGCTCTTGGACTAAGGGCGTTTGCTCGTACTGAGCCAGGTAGCGCTCCAGCAGGATAATTTTGTGGTTGCACATCTCCTCATATATTTCGGCACGGCAGGTATAGC
>JBAUTA010000948.1:0-2505 GCA_049581985.1 Kovacikia sp. | reverse complement strand
GGCTGAAAGGTGCCGTCCTGATAGCGTCCAATCACATTTCGGCGGGCCAGTTCTTCTAGAAACGGAGTTGCCCAATATCCCGAAGGAACATCCGAGAACTCTGTCGCTTTGGGAGGAACCGCACTCTTGGGAGGGGATGCGGGTTGGACAGGAACGGGAACAGGGATGGGGACGGGCTGGGCTGGGGATTGCTCCGCAGGAACAGGAACGGGGGCGTGCTGGGAGGCAGATTGGACAGGACTGGAACTGGGAACGGGGGCGGACTGGGTAAGGGGTTGCTCGACAGGGGCGATCGCCCTGGGAACTGTTGGACGGACAGGAGCCGCGGTAATAGTTGGGCTGGGAGCAGGTGAACTACCAACCAACGGCGAGGGGCTGGCGGTAGGCTGGGGTACAACTGCTTTTTTAAGAATGGAGAAATTAAACCCTGAGCTATCGCGGCTAATTGCCCAAAAGAAAATCGCCCCCATACTGGCAAAAGCGACCAGGATGCCAATCAGATCATCCGAGGTGAGGGGACGTCTTGGCGACGGGGACTGCTCTGGAGGGGGGGATTGAGTCACAATGTATCCTTAATGATTCTTAAATAAATTGAAATAAGAGGATGGTTCCTTTTGATCAGCCTTTTGATCAGATTGATCAATTTAATCAGGTAGGCGATCGCCCAGCCTTCAGGTATCCATAAAAAAGCTAGCCCAGAAAAAGTTTAAATCAATAATTCAAACCAGGTTACTGGCTCCAAGCTGATTTATAGCGGGAGTCACAGGTTAATGCAATACTTTTGGCAATCATTTTTGTGGGATGGATAGCATCAGGAGGGCCAAAAAGGGCAGGATAACGAGAGCGTCGGAGGGGGGAAAGGCTTCTCATCTCACCTTCTCAGCAGCGCCCAAGGATGCTCAATCTTTTCCCCAATCTGGCTCCCCCTTGGGCAGCCCGCAGCCCTTCGCGTGAAAGTTAAAGTTTGGGTAAGAATTTAATTTCCGAGTAACTCATCAGCAGTATAGTTTGACTCAACTAGTTTGTGAGAGGAGTTTAACCGCATGTTCAGACCTGGGAAAATACCGCTGTTTCTAGGGTTACTGGTAGGTTCTGGACTAATGGTTGCGGGGGTTTCTGCAAAGGAAGCGGGGGTGACCCAGTCTTCCCTGCGACGATCGGAAGAACAGGTTTCTGTCTGGTTGGATCAGCACCGCGATCGTCCCCCTGTCGTGCGTGCGTTTGTGCAACGAATGCCCAAGGGGGGTGACATTCACACCCATCTGAGTGGAGCGGTTTATGCCGAGCACTATCTGGAATGGGCCGCAGCAGATGGCTATTGTGTGGATGCGGTGTCGGTCAAATTGGTGTTGCCGCAAGACTGTGGTAAGGCTCCTGACTACTTTCCCGCAGCAGAACTATTTAAGCGCACCAGCATCTATGATGCGCTAATTAATCGGTGGTCGCTGCGAAATCTAACGTTTGCTGGAAAATCAGGCCATGACCAGTTTTTTCAAGCTTTTGATGGGTTTGATTTGATTTCTTCCTCCCCCACCCGCAAGGGCGACATGGTGGCAGAGGTGGCGAATCGAGCCGCATCCCAGCATATTTCCTATTTAGAGTTGTTGTTAACGACTCAGGGTGGCCCTACGCAACAACTCGCCCGATCGATCGGATGGAAATCCGATTTTGCCGAGCAGCGTCGCCAACTTCTGGCAAACGGGCTGCTCTCTCTGGTTGCAAAGGGCAGACAGGAACTGGATAGAATTGAACGTCAAACGGCGACAACATTAGGCTGCGGCACAGTCAAAGCTCAACCGGGATGCCGGGTCACGATTCGGTTTTTGCAACAGACAACCCGCTTGAAACCTGCCGCCGAAGTTTTTGCTCAGTTTGTTTATGCCTTTGAATTGGCGAAGGCCGATCCACGGGTGGTCGGAATTAATTTAGTAGCACCGGAAGATCATCCCGTAGCGTTGCGAGATTACACCCTGCAGATGGAGATGCTGCAATTCCTTCGTCGTCAGAACCCGGAGGTGAAAATATCACTCCATGCAGGGGAATTGACGTTAGGACTGGTGCCCTTAGATGATCTAAGGTTTCATATCCGGCAAGCGGTCGAAATTGCTCAGGCAAACCGCATTGGGCATGGCGTGGATCTGCTCTATGAAGACAATCCTTTTGCCCTGATGGAACTCATGCGTCAGCGGGGAGTGCTGGTTGAAATTTGCCTCTCTAGCAATGAGGCAATTTTGAATGTCCGTGGCCAGGATCATCCCTTTCCGGTCTATTGGGCAGCGGGTGTGCCAGTCACCCTTGCCTCCGATGATGAGGGCATTTCCCGTGTTGACCTGAGCCACGAATACCAGTTAGCCACCCTCCGCTATGGCTTAAAGTATCGGGACCTCAAACGCCTGGCTCGCAATAGCCTGGAGTATAGCTTTCTGGCAGGAGAAAGTCTTTGGCAGTCCCCTACGTTTACAGCAATGGCATCCGCTTGCACAAACGATAGCCCTGGTTCAACGG
>JBAUTA010000947.1:0-1938 GCA_049581985.1 Kovacikia sp. | reverse complement strand
TTCTCGGGGTGTACGTTTTGAAGCCAGGTCAACGGAATCAAGGGAGTTCACAAGCATGAAGGCTGCCACAGGAACGTTGACGGGCATTGATATTCAAGGCAATCTGATTGCCGCAGATCTAACGCCGGATCTGTTGACGGGTGTAATAAAAGGTCAGTCCCCAGAAGATTTTGGACTGGCGAAATCCGACAAGCTTGCGGATGAGATTGCTACGGCTTGGGGTATCGCCAAAGCGCACTGGATAGCCTTTAAGCGTTCCCTATCAAAGCTTCCGGAAGATGACCCCGCCACCTCGCTCACCCGTGAGCAATGGGTGATGCCGTTACTACGAACCTTGGGCTATGACCCGGTGTATGTTGCGAAGGCTGAGGTCGTGGACGGGCAGACCTATGCGATTTCTCATCGGACGCAACCAGGGGAAAACAAACCACCGATTCACATTATTGGGGCGGGTATCAAGCTGGAGCAGCGTCCACCGAGCGGGACCCCTCGCCTGTCTGCCCATGCGCTCGTACAGGAATATCTCAATCGGACGGAGCATCTGTGGGCGATCGTTACCAATGGCTTGCGCTGGCGCTTGCTGAGAGATTCATCGTTAATGACCCGTCTTGCCTATGTCGAGTTTGACCTACAGCAAATCCTGGATGGGGAGAACTTTGCTGAATTTGGGCTGTTCTATCGCCTATTCCATCGTTCTCGGTTGCCCAAGGACATGGAGGATTTGGATGAGTGTTTGCTGGAGTTCTATCACCAGGAATCGCTTCAGCAGGGTGGACGGGTACGGGACCGCCTGCGAGATGGGGTCGAAGAAGCACTGAAAATTCTGGGAACAGGATTTCTGCAACATCCCGACAATGAGGATCTGCGCCAGAAGCTTAGTCTTTCTGTCGGCGAGTCTGATGGTTTAACGGATACGGACTACTATCGCCAACTCTTGCGGCTGATCTACCGTTTGCTGTTCCTGATGGTGGCGGAGTCGCGCAATTTGCTGCAACAGACCGAGGACCAGGACAAGGAACGGATTTATCGAGAGTACTACAGCCTTGAGCGATTGCGTGCGCTGGCGGAGCGTTTGAGCTGGCGACGGGAGGGCTTTCAGGACCTTTGGCAGGGCTTGCGGGTAACCTTTCGGCTGTTTGATGAGAACTGGCGGGGTGAATTGCTAGGACTGTCGCCGCTGAATGGGGTCTTGTTTGGTTCTCGTTCCCTGTTGGATATAGACAAGTGCGCTATCGACAACCATGACCTAGTGCAGGCACTTCAGCATCTGTCGCTCTATGAACAGAAGGGGCAAAAGCGCCGGGTGAACTATGGGGCGCTAGACGTTGAAGAGCTGGGCAGTGTTTATGAGAGTCTGCTGGACTTCCATCCTCAGGTGGTGAGGCGAGAAGCGTTGCAATCCTGGGAATTTCAGTTGGTGGTCGGTAGTGAACGCAAAACCACAGGTTCTTACTACACGCCTCCGGAACTGGTCGGACAGTTGATTAAGAGTGCGCTAGAACCCGTTATCGAAGCAAAATTACAGTCTGTAGCGATTGCTGACCAAGAACAGGCTTTACTATCGCTCAAAATCTGTGATCCTGCCTGTGGTTCTGGGCATTTTCTTCTGGCAGCGGCGCGACGGATGGGTAAGGAACTGGCCCGTATTCGTTCAGGGGAGGACCAGCCGGGTCCAGAATCGTTACGACAGGCGATTCGTGATGTGATTCAGCGTTGCATCTATGGGGTGGATTTGAATCCATTGGCGGTGGATTTGTGCAAGGTGGCGCTTTGGCTGGAGGGCCTGTGTCATGGGGTATCCCTGAACTTCTTAGACCATAGGATCAAGTGCGGTAATTCCCTGGTCGGGGTATTGGATTTGGAGTGTCTGAAGACGGGCATTCCCGATGAAGCCTACAAAGCGGTGATGGGGGACAGCACAGAGCTATCGTCAAGGTT
>JBAUTA010000946.1:0-8811 GCA_049581985.1 Kovacikia sp. | reverse complement strand
CTACCCCTACAAATCCGCCGTATTGAGACGTTTTAGAATCTAAGGTTTCCGCATTCGCGGCACTGCCGATCGTAAGCACCAGCGCCAGCGAACCAGAACAGCCCAGGAGTGTTAGTAGATCTCGATTCATCGCGTTGCACCTGAATAACTGAATATTGACCTAGAGGGAAAGTTGGCCCTGTTGTAGCATTTGGTGCACCTTCCCCAGACAAACTGCACAGGTACAACCAAACGTTGCCTGGGAAAGCCGCTTGATTTCCGCCTCGGTCGCTTTCACCTGAGCGGGGAAGCTTCCTTCTTGAGAGACTGAATTATTTGTTTGACTATCCACCTTGCTGACACCTGCTCCAGCATAGTCCGGAGGCATAATCGCCTTCGCAGGACTACTCGTAATTGCCATAAAAACTAGCGATCCAGAGCAACCCAACAGGGTTAAAGCATTTTGCTTCATGATTTCCTCCAGGGATAAGCAAATAGGGTTTTACCAATCTTTCGTCTATGGATACACCACTAAGTAGCTGGGCGCAATTAAATAGAAGATGAGTTTGGGGGTGGAGGGGGTGGAACTCCCCGCCTGGGGGCGCAGCCCCCACTCCCTCTTCTTACAATTAATTAGAGCTACCTACTTACGTTCAGCAGTAATCAATCTAATCACTTACCCGTGGCAGGTATAGCCTCGAAAATATGTCAATCCTGTGACAGTACCCGTGTGACAGTACCTGTGTGCCAGTACCCGTGTGCCCGTTGTTCTACTAAAGTAACCGGTCGTCATTAAACTGAAGATGCCAGCGGGCTATCCTTTACGCAAAAGTCGGTGAAACCCTTTGCCTGGTGGCACAGCCCCCAAACCCCTTGCTTTACTTAAGTTGGTGTCAGCCCACTTACCTACTGTTTCTCATGCTGCTCATAGGCTGCGACAATGCGCTGTACCAGGGCATGTCGGACTACATCGGCCTTCGTCAGATGACAGAAAGCGATTCCTTCGACGGAGTGCAGAATTTTTTGGGCCATCGCCAGCCCCGACGACTGGCTTAGGGGCAAGTCTGTTTGAGTTGCATCCCCCGTTACAACCATACGAGAACGAAAGCCCAGGCGCGTCAGGACCATCTTCATTTGCGCTGGGGTAGTGTTTTGGGCCTCATCCAGGATGATAAAGGCATTGTTCAGCGTGCGTCCCCGCATATAGGCGATCGGCGCAACCTCAATCACCCCCCGTTCCATCAAACCGGGAATTTTCTCTGGATCGATAAATTCATAAAGGGCGTCGTACAGCGGACGCAGATAGGGATTTACCTTTTGCTGCAAATCACCAGGAAGAAACCCCAACCGCTCCCCGGCCTCTACGGCTGGACGGGTTAAAATCAAGCGCTCGTACTGGTTCGCCAGAAGCGCCTGAACTGCCAGGACTGCGGCCAGAAAGGTTTTACCAGTGCCCGCTGGGCCAATGCAAAAAGTCAAATCGTGGGTGCGAACCGCCTGGATATATTGCCGTTGGCGAAAAGTTTTTGCCCGGATCTCTTCACCCCGACGGGTACGGGCTAAAACATCCTGCTGTAGATCCTGCAACTCATCCTGTCGTTGGGTATCTAGAGCGTGGCGGGCAGTCAAAATATCAACCCCAGAAACAGGCTTTCCCTGATTCCAAAAGTCTTTCAACGATCGCACCAGGCGATCGCATAAATCGATCTGATGATCAGTTCCAGAAATGAGCAAATCCTGACCACGCATCACAAGCTTTGCCCCCGTTTGCTGGGACAGCGTTTTCAGGTTTTCTTCACGCTCACCCGCAAGGGCGATCGCACTTTCAATGCTGGGTAACTGGATGGTTAACGCATCTACCATGCAGAGGTAATTGAAAAGATTGGTAAGCTGTCCATCCTTGTAACGATGAAAATAAATGATGAAAATTAACAACGAGAATTAGCGATGGAAGCTATAAAGCCTGGAGCCCCTAGACCTAGGAAGAAATATGACGAGAGCGCGGCTTGGGAGGAGGAGCTTTACTGCCAGAGCTAGACCGGGAAGCGGGCTTCTCCTTAGGGGCTTCATAATCAGCCTCATCATTTCGCCCCTGGGGAGAAGTGCCAAAAATATCCAGGTAAGCGGCGTAGCCAACTGACCGGGCAACTCCCTCTAGAACCGAGCGAATTGCCTGGATATTGCGCCCTCCCCGCCCAAATACTCGCCCTTTGTCTGAACCCTCAAACGCCAGGCGAACCCAAACTTTTGCTTTAGTATGAGAAACTTCGCAGTCAACCCTGAGGGATTCTGGTGTTTCTAAAAACGCTTCTACCAGAAACTTAACCAGCCCTACATAGTCTGGAGTCCCTTTTGAAGAAGAAATGTTGGAAGCAGTTTCAGGCATTGACCTGCTCAAAAACGTTGGCTTTTTGCAGAATGCTACGCACAGTTTCAGTAGGCTGTGCCCCTTCTTTCAGCCGTTTGACGATCGCGGGAACGTCTAACCGGGTTTCGTCGGTCCGGGGATTGTAAAAGCCCAATTCTTCTAGTGGGCGTCCATCCCGGCGATCGCGGCTATTCATGGCCACAATCCGGTAGCTGACCTCACGCTTTTTGCCATATCGTTTTAATCGCAGCTTGATCATGATGTTGTCGGATTCATTCCTAATCAATTACAAAAAGTTCACGAAATATCTTGCTAAAACAGCAAATACACTGCTAAGTGGTCAGCAACCAGAGATTTGCCTGAAAACACGGCAAGTCTGGAATCATAACAAGGTTTCGGACTATTCATCATAACATGGGAATAATCCATAAAGACGATGTTTTCACCAGTCCCGCCCAAATCAAGGGTTGTCCGGCTGACTTGCCCAAGCTATAGCCCGCACATAAGCCTCATTTCAGACGCTACGCCCTATTTTTCGCATTCAAAGAAAATTCCTCTCAGGCAAGTCCAAAGATCTCCTTCACCAGTTTGGGGACGATTTGCAAACCCGTAAAGGTCTGGGCCAGAAAACAGGCAACGACTAACGAGGTGCAGGTGATATGAAGCATGCGTGCCCACTCCTTTCCCTGTAGCATCAGCGGTACGAAGGCAACCGCCAGCACCACAAAGCAAATGGTCATTAACCCCACAATTAGATGGGGGCCGACAAACAGCTTGTGATAGAGCAAATAGGTGGCAGATAGACCGCCGACTGCGCCGATCACCCATACTGCCAGCAAAATTGCTCCTAACTGAAAATGGCGCTGATTATATTTCTGCTTAATCAGTTGTTTCCTGGTTTCTGCATCTGCATTGCGTGTTCTTCTTACCAAAACGCCGAGGTATAAAGCATAAAACGTCGCAATTAGGGCACCGAGCATCGTCGCAGGGTGGGAAAAGGCTAGTAACGACTTCAAAAAGATTGGAGTCTCGCTGGTCATAGAGTTGAGGGAATAAACGAGTGAAAAATCAGAGGTGAGGGAATGGAATCAGGGGATAAAATCCTAGGCTCAAACCCCTACTCTGCTGTCTTACTCTTGCCGAGCTTGATTTTTTCAGTAATCTTATTCGTGATCTCTTCAGGATTGGGCATCAAGGTTCCTGCCTTATCCTTTGCCAGCTTCATCTTTTCGCTGATCTTCTCACCGATTTCCTCCGGAGTTGGCATAAACATCTCTTTCTTCTTCGTAAAGAACTGCTTTTTCTGCTCAGGGGTTAGGGAAGCGAAAATATCTTTTTTCGGCAGCGTTTTTAGCAAAGCACCCAGCTTCCCTTTTTGGTCAGGCGTTAAGGCGAGGGATTTGAAGGCTTTGCGGAAGCTACTCCCGTCTGCGATCGCGGTCTTAAATTGATCCTCTTGTTCAGAACTCAAAATCGTGTCAATTTGGGGCAGCACCTCGGATTCCAATTGAGTCAGCAACTCCTTTTGCTGTTCGGTTGGCACAAGATTTTGCAGCCCAGGCAATGAAATGGCTACCAGCGGTTGGGCCTGGGCGACACCTGCGCCAACCAGATTCAGCAAAACCATGGCGCAGGCGAGAAGTGAGACAAACAGACGTTTCATCATTCGTTTCCTAGGGGATTGTAGGTGTCGTAAGTAGGTGGGCAGAATAGGAAAAATTCAATGAGCAGCTTGTCAATGAGTAGCTTGTCAATGAGTAACTTGTAAATGAGGAATTTGCAAGCTGGGCAAGTGGCTGGGTGCCCTTCAGCTAAAGCTGACTTTGGGGGTGGAGCCCTTTGCCTGGGGGCAATGATTTCCCTCCCCCTGCTGATCGTGAAAGACGCCTATCTACTTAGCTGCAGCAGAGCGATAGTGCTGAACATAGGCAGCTACCGCTAGGGTAGAAATGATCAGTAGGGGAAGAACAAGACTCCACCATGTCTCTGATAGGAGGATGAAAACCGCTGCTCCTAATCCTCCAAGCGCAAAGCCGATAATCACCGGAATAAAGCGCCCCATGCGCTCAAGCGCTTCCGCCGCTTCCTGTTGGGAGGTTTCACTAGGCGATCGCGATAGCTTCGCACTCAAAAACTGCACGATATCGATCGTCAGTTGGGTCGTGTTTCCAGTCATCACAGTTGTTGGAATATAGCTTTTGAATACCCCTCTTGCCTCTTTCATCAAGGCGTTCTGGATTGCCATCGCAACGACCCCTGCCATCCCAATGGGCAAAATATATTCCTCTTGCACATCTAACAATAAAGCGGGCGAAAGACTCGTTCCAATCCACAAAAAGACTCCCAGCGCAACGGCTTCAGCCGTTAGCAGAACTGCAAAGACGGCCCAGTTTTTACGTCGGGCATAGCGTGCTAGCAGCGAGGTCAGGGCGACTGTCAGCATAAAAGTGGGAAGCATTAACAAGCGCGTGATGGTGCTTTCTCCATCCGAGCTGACAAAGGATGACCCCGCCAGGGCGATGTTACCAGTAACGTGGGCGGTGAATATCCCAAATAAAATGATGAACGCAGAAGTGTCAACAAACCCTGCCACCCAACTCAGGAGGAAACCTGCGGGTCCATCACTGATCAGGAAAGCGCTCAAGCTAAACGTCGTTTTGGTGGGTGAAGTTGCAACCATAGGTGGTCCTTTAGGTGCTCCTTTCTAAAAGGTGCAATACGATAGTGGGTTAGAGTAACAGGTATTACTTGCCTCGTCCGTAACAAGCGTGACTAGCTTTGAGAGGAGTTCCTGTACCAATCATCTTGAGATGAACCAGCGAGTTGTGCCCTGGGGAGCAGGGCAATAGGGCAGGGTAATGAGCGGGTGGGAGAGTAGAAAGCACTCAATATTGCGCCATTCCATAAGGGAGCCTTAATTTCAGCGTTTCCCCTATTAGGATCACCACCAGCCAGGTAACAGAATCTTAGAATCTGCCTCTTTAAGAGACTTTCTTTAAGAGGCTTTCTTTAAGAGCTTTTAAGTCGGGGACGTTTCTGCCTGTGTTTCCTCATCTGTTGCCTCTTCCTCCGCTTCAGCCTCTGCCTTTGCCTTCGCTTCTTTCTCAGCGGTTTCTTTGGCTTCCGCTTCAGCCTCTGCCTTTGCCTTCGCCTCTTCTTTCAGCTTTTTGGCTTCCGCTTTGGCAGCGTCCTTTGCCTTTTTAGCTTCTTCTTTCAGCTTTTTGGCCTCTGCTTTGGCAGCGTCCTTTGCCTTTTTAGCTTCCGCTTTAGCAGCGTTCTTTGCCTTTTTAGCTTCTGCTTTAGCAGCTGCCTTGGCTTCTTTTTCCGCAGCAGCGTCAACTTCGGCGGCGTCAACAGGCTTTTCCAGGGTTTCAACCTCTGCGATAACGGCGATCGGTTTGATCGCGATCGCGGCCTGGGCAATGGTGGGATATCCCACCAGAACGTTTGCTAACAGAACTAACAACAAACAAAGTACGCTGAGTTTACGGCTTACAAATTTAAGCATATGCCTCCAATCCTGTTCTGAACTTTCCAATGCTAATTATGCATGCAACTGGTTGTAGTGCTCTAATACACCAAAGTAAGGTGAGTAGACCAAAACGAAAGTTTTGAAAGGAGGTAAAGGGGTGGAACCCCTGCCTGGGGGCGAAGCTCCCCAACCCCCCCGGTGCAAAATTAAGTGTTTGCAACACCAGTTCATCAGGCTGATTTTTACCTGGCACTAAATGGCTGGGCGTAATTAAATTAGAAAGGATGTTGGGCGGGGGACGGGGGCTGCGGCATGACTTAGTTGCCCAGCGCTCAGTCGAACCAGGGCAGCAGGCAAATCCAAAATCCAAAATCCAAAATCTTTAATGCCATAAAGACACAACCTGAGGCGATTTTTATGACTAACCAAACTCCTGCACAAGGCGATGCCCAAGGCTCTACTATGCCTGAGGCCAGTATCGGTAAGATATTGCAGCGGGGCGGGGAGGAACTGCTGTTGCAGAAAATGGCCGATCGCTTTACGTTGAAGTCAAGCGATCGGGCAGATTTGACCAATCTGGTTGAGCCGCTGCCTGCGACAATCAGCTCAACTCCAGTTCCCGCTCAATTGACCGAGATTATGGTCGATCCGGGACATCGGGATGAGGTGATGCAGGAGTTGCGCCAGGCCGATTCGGTGGATTTTGCCAGCCATGTTTATCAGTTGCAGGACAATCCCGGTTCTCGGGTTTATTTGACTAATCAGATGACGGTGCAGTTTGCAACCCAGGTAACACCGGCGGCGATCGCCCAAATCATTGCTTCCGTTGGGTTGCGCGCCATGAAGTCGGTAGCAGGCATTCCTAACACTTTTGTGTTTGAAATCACCTCCACGGCGACGGAAAATCCAGTCAAGATTGCCAACCGCCTGATGCAGCGATCGGATGTGCTGACAGCGGAGCCAAATATCATTGTCCAAACCCAGCCCCACTATCGTCCCAGAGATCCCATCTATCCCAAACAATGGCACCTGAATCATACGGGCGGGCCTGAACTGACATCCGGCTCCCATGTATTTGCCGAAAAAGCTTGGGACATCACCCGTGGAATTCGATCGGTGGTGGTGGCAATCATGGATGATTCCGTGGCATTAAACCATCCCGACTTCCAGGGCGTTGGCAAGATTGTTGCTCCCAGAGACTTTAAGGAGAACGACTTTCTGCCTTTACCGGTGGATACGGAGGACAATCACGGAACCTCCTGTGCGGGTGTTGCGATCGCCGAGGAAAATGGCTCAGGCGCAGTTGGCATTGCCCCCGGTTGTGCCCTAATGCCAATTCGGACAACGGGTTTTCTGGATGATGAGTCGATCGAAAATCTTTTTGGTTGGGCCGTAGACCACAATGCCTCAGTCATCTCCTGTAGCTGGGGACCTGCCGCCGCCTACTTTCCCCTTTCCCTGCGGCAACGGGCTGCCCTTAACCGCGCCGCGACCGACGGGCGGAATGGGAAGGGGTGCGTGATTGTGTTTGCTGCCGGAAACGCTAACCGCCCAACGAATGGCAGCGTTAGTGAGAGTGGCTGGCCCAACAATATCATCCAGGGGGTAACCTCCTGGTTGGCTGGATTCGCCGTTCACCCGGATGTAATTGCCGTTTCCGCTTGCACCAGTCTTAGCAAAAAAGCAGCGTATAGCAACTGGGGGGCAGAAGTATCTGTTTGTGCGCCTAGCAACAATGCCCCGCCGGGTATGGGTTTGAGTGTGGGTTATGTGTTCACGCCACCGGAGGTCAAGGGCGATCTGCCGGGATTGGGGATTGTCACAACCGATCGCCCTGATGCAGCAGGCTACGACCCTGGGGATTTCGCTTCAGACTTTGGCGGGACGTCAAGTGCCTGTCCTTTGGTGGCAGGAGTTGCCGCCTTGGTGCTGTCTGCAAATCCCGATTTGACGGCGGCTGAAGTCAGGCAGATTCTTCAGCAAACCGCCGACAAGATTGTAGATACCACACCGGATCCTCAATTTAACCTCCGCAAGGGAACCTATGAAGCGGGGGGACGGTGTGACTGGTTTGGCTTTGGTAAGGTGAACGCCTTCAAAGCGGTACAGGCAGCGGTGCAGAAACAGACCGCAATGGCGATCGCCCCTTCCCGCCGACTCCAGCAGCAAAACACTAATAGCAAAGCGATTCCAGACTACGACTCGAATGGCGTAACCAACACGATTTCCATTGGAGAGTCTGCAACTGTTCGCGATATTCAAGTCAGCGTGGCGATCGAGCACAGTTTTCTGGGCGACCTGGAAATCACCCTGATTGACCCCACTGGTCAGACGTTCCTTCTGCAGGGCAGAACCCTGGGAAGGAAAACCACCCTGAAAACCACCTACACTTTGCAAACCACACCGATTCTCAGGCGCGTCCTCAACCAATCAGCCCAGGGAAACTGGCAACTCCAGGTTGTTGACTCTGCTCAGGGAGATACGGGGATCCTTAGGGGGTGGCAATTAACCTTAGGCGTTAGTTGACGGACTGGCGATTCATTTCACGCTGTACTCGTCCAACAAAAATAAAGGTTTAAAGGGGGTGAAGGGTTGAGACCCCTATCTGGGGCAACGCCCCCAACCCCTATCATAATTAGGTCTGCTTACCCTATAGGAAAGAGGCCAAATTCAAGTCAGGTTCAGTTGGATGACCCTGAGCTATTACGATCGCTGATGTAAGTTTCCCAGAGCTGAGCCAACTGTTCAATCTGACCTTGGGCCTCAGGATGGACTCGCAACATGCGCCGAGGTCTTCCCCGCCCTTCTAGCTTTTTCCAATAGGTCGTAATGAGTTTTTCGTCTTCAAGAAATTTTAGGGCGTTGTATAGAACCGATTTGACATCTTTATAATGGTAAATAAAGGCACCTACAATCCTTTAATCTAGTCGCTATGGCATATTCGAGCAGTCTGACTGACACAGAATGGGAAATTCTTGAACCCCTGTTGCCT
>JBAUTA010000945.1:0-5626 GCA_049581985.1 Kovacikia sp. | reverse complement strand
AACACTAGTCAGCCTCATAACTGAGATGTTCGGACGTATAGGAGGGGGGCTCTACATGAATTAAAATTCGGGCTGGACCGAAGCGATCCTCCAGTCGAGTTTCCAATTCTTCAGTAATATGATGCGCGGTTTCGACATCCTTCGCATCCACAATCAGATGCATTTCAATAAAAATTTGCCGCCCCACAACTCCCCGTGAGGCGATGTCGTGGCAGTTAAGAACACCGGGAACCTGGAGCGCGATCGTGTTGATGGCCTCTGGTGCGATCGCCATTTCATCTACCAGCCACGGCAGATTCGCCCGAATTACCGACCACCCGCTGGTAAACACCAACAATGCCACCGGAAATGCCAGCATAACGTCCAGCCATTGCCATCCCCATGCCCAAATTCCAATCAGTCCAAAGATGACGCTAATCGTCACCCAGACATCACTCATCGTATGTTTGGCATCCGCAATTAGAATTTGGCTACCGACCCGCTGCCCCACATTCCGCTCATAAAAAGCCACAAAAATATTGACTCCCAGCACAATCAGAAGCAACCAAAGCTCATCTGCAGAAATTTTCACGGGTAGACGGCTGGGGAACAGAAGCCGCTCGATCGCCCCTTGCAGGATTTCAAAACAGGCAATACCCAAAAATGCTGCAATTCCCAACGCCCCTACCGCTTCAAACTTTTGGTGCCCATAGGGATGATCTCGATCGGGGCGAGGCAAAGAAAACCGACTGGCAATTAACCCCAGAATATTGTTGGCGCTATCGGTCACGCTATGTAATGCATCTGCCAGCAAACTGAGAGAGCCTGTCATCCAACCCACTACCACCTTCAACCCCATCACGAGCAGGTTAAGCAACAGGGTAATGATCAAAACCTTGCGAACTTCAGCACGATTATCGGCAACCACAGCAGCTTTCTTCTAAATCCCTACACACTACACCCTACACCCTACACCCTATTTCCGCGGAAAACGATGGTTAAAGAACGATCGCTTATGTCCCTGCGCCAGTAACATGAGGAGAGGGTACAAGCGTCAGGCAGAAAGGCTAAAGGCAAGAGGTAGGAAAGCGAAAAGCGAAAGGCAAAAACCTCATCCCCCTATCCTCACCCTCCGCCCTCCGCCCTCCATTCCCTATCCCCTATCCTTCTTACTCATCGCAAATGTCCTCTTCACGATTAACACTTAACTTAATTGAAGGTTCTGTTGCATTTAGCTTTTCCCCTGAAGCTGCTCGAGAACTGCAAACAGCTCTCATGCAGTTGTTGGATAGCCTCAAGGTGACGGTAACAAAAGCCCCTGGCAGTCGGGCAACGCCCCAAAAATCGATGGAATATCAGCATCGAGGAGAGGTTTTTCTAGAAATCTTTTGTAACCCCAACATCTGGCCCTCTCCCTTTGCCGCCAAAGTGCTGGTGACTCTCCAAGACGAGCATATTCGCTTAACAACCGAAGCGGAACTCAGCCGCCTCGTAGAAGATATAAATCAGTATCTTGAGCAATCTTGAGCAAATCTGACAAATCTTTATAGTAAAGTAAAAGCGCTGTCTGACCGTTATTACAGGAACCGTATCTCCGATGAATTCCGACACCATTGTTCAGCTACTCCAGAAGGGTTTCCGCGTTACGCTCGGCGCAACAGCTACCTTAGTTGAAGTTCTGCAAAATCCCCAAAAACGGGAAGAGAATCTTGCCAAGCTCCGGATGGAATGGAGCCAGCTCTCAGAAGAATGGGCAGAAAAAGGTGAAGTTACGGAACAGGAAGCCCGCAACTTTGTTGATAGCTTTCTGAGTAAACAGCGCGAACCAACTGCCGCTGGAAATTCTGAAGCGGCAAGCCCTTCCTATCCTGCGGGAACACCCGCAGCGCCACCGGATATTCAGATAGAGCTGCAAGAGTTAACGGCTCAAATTGCCACGATCCGGGCTGAGATCGAGAAGTTAAGAAACCCCGATTCGCCTGCCTGAATCTGAAATAGAAACCGCTGCTAATCGTTTTCCCACTCTTCACGACCCATCAGGTCGCCAATCCGATCGCGCAGCAGGAAATTGCATCGTTCAAGTTCACACTCAATGCAAGCCCATTCGCGGGGTGGAATAAACTGACAGAGAATATAGATCGGTTGATGACGGCTAACGACTCCTGTGCGAACGAGTTCACGAGCCTCATCCTGAATGACATCTAATGAATATTGTGCGGACTGAAGCATAATCACCCTTTAGCGTTCTAGGCAAATCTCAATCACAAGCTGAACTGCATACCCATTGAAAGAGCCAACATGGCGACCTGAGGAAGGGATGTAGGAGCTTCGGCGTCAGCGGCTCGCCTGAAGTGTTCGATGAGCGCTCAGTCGAACCACACTCGTCGAACACCTGACCGACGAACTTCTCGCCAGGGACACCCCGCCCTCACGCCCCATCCGTGACCTCCATTCTTTGAAACAGGCATTACATAGTTGAAAAGGGAAAAGTCGAAATGAGAACAGTTAAACGTAGCTAAATACAACTTTAGAATTAGAAGTTAACCAAAAAAGATTGTAGTCACCTATACTGAACCGTTTCCATTTTCGCGCTAATTCCTATTTGATTGTATTAAGAACCTTTGAAAAAGTCATTAAACCTTGACTAGATCAACACCTTAGTTTGCTACTGAAACATCCGTCTTGCAGTAGATGTAGGAAAGTCTTAAGGATTTTCAGGCTGCATTCAGTCGGGGCTAAAGGCCGGACTGATGGCTTCAGAAACCGCTTCAGGGACCGCTTTCGCTTGCCCCTGTCTTTGCTGGCAGAGTTCCGCTGCCAGATCCAGGGCCGCCTTCATGCTGGTAGCCGCTGCAATTCCCTGGCCCGCAATGTCGAAGGCAGTTCCGTGGTCGGGAGAAGTTCTGACAAAAGGTAATCCGATCGACGTATTGACAGCCCGGTCAAAGGCCATGAGCTTGACGGGAATTAACCCCTGATCATGATAGAGCGCCAGGTAGGCGTCAGGCATGGGTTGGGGGTTGGGAGTTGGGGACGGGGGGTTGAGTTGAAGTTGAGGGCTGAGTGTGGCCCCAAACCATGCCTGTCCGGGCTTCACCCAGAGTGTATCCGGTGGCACAGGACCCTCAAGTTGGAGGTGGGGAAGGCGAGCACGGGCTTGCTCTAGCCAGGGAATTAGCCAATCCTGCTCTTCTGTGCCTAATTGCCCCTGTTCGCCACTGTGGGGATTCAATCCGGCAATCGCAATTTTAGGTTGGTCTAAGCCAAAATCCTGCCGCAGGCACTTAACCAACAAATCCAGTTTGCGGGTCATCAGGTCAGGGGTCAGGAGGTCGGAAACCTGACGTAGGGGAATATGGGTTGTCGCGAGCAGAGTCCGGAGAGTCCAACCCGTGTGGGGCGATCGGGCCACAAACAACATCCCAAACTGCTCCACACCTGCCCGGTCTGCCAGTAATTCGGTTTGTCCGGGATAGTGATGTCCTGCGGCTTTCCAGGCAGACTTGGCGATCGGACCAGTGACAATGCCGTGAAATTTGCCCTGCATAGCATGGGCGATCGCGATTTCCAGATAGCGAAAACTAGCAGTTCCACTGGCTGCATTCCCCTGCCCCAGAACAATCTCCTGTTCTACAGAGGGAGCTAGCGGGACATCGAGGAGCATCAACTGATCCGGGTCGGCAAGGGGCATTGCCCGATCTCGCGATCGCAGTCGATCATAAGTCTGTTCTAACAGGGTCCGACTCCCGACCACGGTGATGCCATCGTTTCTCCGCCCCCGGCGATCGGCCAACGCTTTCAGCACCACCTCAGGACCAATGCCTGCCGGATCCCCAATCGTTACTGCTAAATGAGGTTGAAAATCTTGGATCTCAAACATATTAGAATACTCATGCAGGCATAATCACGATCCAGATAGCCTTTCTAGGCTACAGTTTGTTTCTGACTGCTAAACATTAGTGAGTTTACGATCGCGAAGGAGCACACAGTTCATGGGCGAAATTTTTACCGCAGCCGTTCTGGCACCTATTCTGATCATGATTGGTCTGGGTTTGGGGTTTCTAATGCTCAAAATCCAGGGCGGCGAGGAATAAAGTTGAAAGGATGAAGGATAGGGGATGAAGCATGAAAATCTAACCTGTTAGCCTTTATCCTTCAGTATTTAGCCCATTCTGCTTAGTTCTCTGCCCCATCGCCCTCCGTCTCATCTAGATGCTCTGCCACTTCTCGATAGAGGGTAAGAACGTGGCTGTCTTTGAGAGAGTAAAAAACATTGCGTCCCTGCTTGCGGTAATCTACTAAACGCATTGCCCGTAAGGTGCGAAGCTGATGGGAAACGGCTGATTCTGTCATTTTTACCACTGCGGCCAGATCGCATACGCACAATTCCTGAACTGCCAGCGCTGACAAAATCCGCAGGCGATTGGGATCTCCTAATAGGCTAAAAAACTCTGCCATCCGCTGAGATTGTTCAAGGCTGAGAATTTCGCGGTGCAACTGGCGCACCTGATCCAAATCAATCGGATGTTGGACCGTACAGTTGAAGTCGTTTCCCGGTTGGGCAGGGATTCCAGACGGGAGATCGGCGGAAGCAGATTCTAAAGCGGATTCTAAATTAGACATGACTCAGGAATGGAGATGAGTAACACTGCCCCCCCTCGGGGGTTGGCAATAGGGACAAGCCTGGCTACCTCCGATTGTAGGGGCAAGGTTTGACAGATCGCTGCTTTCCCTGGCAGATTCCCTGGAAAATCTGTCCGGTTTCCCAGCTTTCACCGCCCCCTTTCGGGTTTCTTTAAGAAAGCACCCGGGAAGGATGGGAGATTTCTGATAGAATCTTACAAAAAGTTAAGAAATGGCTACCGTTCTCTAATGAGCTTATTAATCGTCGGTGCGACTGGCACCTTAGGAAGACAGATAACCCGTCGCGCCTTAGATGAAGGGTATCAGGTTCGTTGTCTGGTTCGCAGTTTTAAGAAAGCAGCCTTTCTCAAAGAATGGGGAGCAGAGTTAGTCCCTGGTGACCTACGGGAGCCGGAAACATTGGAGGTTGCGCTGGAGGGAGTTACCGCTGTAATCGATGCGGCAACGACTCGACCGACTGATTCTCTCAGCATTAAGCAGGTGGACTGGGAAGGAAAGGTTAACCTGATCCAGGCAGCTAAGGCGGCCCAGGTCGATCGCTTCGTGTTCTTTTCCATCTTGGATGCGGAAAAATACCCCCACGTTCCGCTGATGGAAATTAAGCGTTGTACCGAAGAGTTTATTAAAGAATCGGGTTTAAACTACACAATTCTACGTCCCTGTGGCTTTATGCAGGGGTTGATTGGTCAGTATGCTATTCCCATTCTGGAAGGGCAGGCGGTTTGGGTCATGGGCGATACTTCTCCGATCGCCTACATGGATACTTTGGATATTGCCAAATTTGCGGTTCGTGCCCTCAGCGTTCCAGAAACCGGGAAGAAGTCCTTCCCGATCGTGGGTTCTCGGGCCTGGGGGGCTTACGAAATTATCCGTTTGTGCGAACGCCTGTCGGGACGGGAGGCAAAGGTATCGCGGATGCCCATCGGTCTGCTGAGAGGCGTTCGCAACATCACTCGATTTTTTCAGTGGACATGGAATATTTCCGATCGGCTAGCGTTTGCAG
>JBAUTA010000944.1:0-2075 GCA_049581985.1 Kovacikia sp. | reverse complement strand
GTGCCAAACCTTCCTGGGTCACAAGGGAACGAATAATCAGGGCAAATTTAGCGGGCAACCGGAAGGGATATTCATACATCAACTCGGAGAAGCGATCGGTAATGGTTTTAAAGTTAAAGTCCCGCACACTTTCGCCCATGACGTTCCCTAGAACTGCTTCCAGAGCTGGCACAATCGGCTGAATATCAGTATCAGGGGTCAGAAACCCAAGTTTAACAAAGTCCTTTGCCAGTTCAAGATAGTCTTTGTTAACCATGTGAACTACTGCATCAACCAGGGTTTCCTTGGCAGATTCCTCCAACTGGTCCATCATGCCAAAGTCAATGTATGCCATTTGGGTAACAATCTGATCGGTGACTCCCGCCCTAACTTCCACGTCACAGTGGGGGGCCATCGCAAACAGATTGCCAGGGTGCGGATCGGCATGGAAGAAACCAAACTCCAACAGTTGTCGCAGTCCTGAAGTTACTCCGATCTCAATCAGTGCGTCCGTGTCCAGACCTGCTTCCTGAATCCGTTCTGTATCGGTTAGCTTGAACCCGTGAATCCATTCCAGGGTTAACACGTGCTGGCTGCTATAACGCCAGTAAATTGAAGGCACTTTAACCGTAGGGTCATTGTAAAAGTTAGTGGCGAACTTCTCGGCATTGCGCCCTTCGTTGAGATAATCAATCTCTTCAAACAGTTTAGTGCCAAACTCGTCTACCACCAGGGTCAGGTCATGCCCCAGATTTAGCGGTAACCAGGGAGCCATCCAGCCTGCCGCCCAACGCATGAGATAAAGATCCAGCGTGATCACGGGTAGCAGATCAGGCCGTTGAATCTTAACAGCCACTTCTTCCCCGGAGTGTAAGCGGGCTTTGTAGACCTGGCCCAGGCTAGCTGCGGCTATAGGTTCCGGAGAGATTTGACCAAAAATTTCATCAACGGAACGGTCAAGCTCGGTTTCAACGATCCTGAAAGCAGTTTCGGTTGGAAATGGGGGTAACTGATCTTGAAGCTTGATCAGTTCATCCAGAAAATCTTTGCGGATTAGATCGGGACGAGTTGAAAGGGCCTGTCCTACCTTAATGAAGGTGGGTCCTAAGCGCGTCAGGATTTTGCGGAGTTGCTCGGCTCGCTTGAGCCTGGTCGTTTCTTCCAGGTTCCGCCATCCATCCAGCTTGAGCCCGATGAAAAAGCTCAAAAATGACAGAACAACTCGAATAGCACGCCAAAAAGATTTCCAGGGACGGTAACGATAATATTGGGCGATCGCGCCCGCATCATAGCGTCTTAAACTTTGGAGGGGATGGTGACCCACGCTGACCTATACCTCTCTAACAAATCACACAAACCGAGGAGGGCAGCGCTGTGACTTTAAGCGGGAATCTGCCAGCGGCAGGGCTGGGTCCAGCATAGCCCTCAGAATAATTACGACAAAATATTAAAAGTTCACGGACGATTTTCAATATCAATCATGAATCTTTCAATAGCTTAACTATAGTATAGAAAACTACAAATAAAGCCTGCAATTGGTAAAGAAAATAATTCACTTTAGGAAAAAAATACCAGGAAAAGGCTTCATATTTTGGTGAAATAGAATTGGATCTTCAGATCGAACCAGATTCGGATTCAGCTCGGATGCAGGATGAACCTGCCTCAATGTTATTTGGTTGGGCTGCTTTGACATTTCAATGCCTCCTGCCTCAATGCCTCTTGCCTCAATGCCTCTTGCCTCAATGCCTTTGTCCCTACGGTTCTACCAGCTTTTACAGCAGCGCTAAACCCAGGCCAGTCAACCGGGTACCAGGAATCGGCTCCGGTAACCTGATAAAACCTGCCAGCACTCTGAAGATATAGCTGTAGCCCTATTGGTTAGGACGGGGTGCAAGGGTGGAACCCCTGGCTGGGGGCAACGCCCCCACTCCCCCTTGAATCCTATGTCCTACTCAATCTGGCGATATACTCAATCTGGCGATAGTTATATAAGGGTAGCTCTTGGGCAGAAATTCCTCTTTCGGAATTTTTTGCCTGCCATTGCAGTATGCCCAATCGGCGCAGACAGACACCAAAAAATTTGTGTCTGGTCATCC
>JBAUTA010000943.1:0-6283 GCA_049581985.1 Kovacikia sp. | reverse complement strand
TAATTAATTGTAAGAAGGGGGAGTGGGGGCTGCGCCCCCAGGCAGGGGGTTCCACCCCCTCCACCCCCAAACTCATCTTTTATTTAATTGCGCCCAGCTACTTATACCTGGTTACTAAAGATTCAGCACCAACTGAAGTTGAGACTTAGACTGGGTTTCTGGCAGAGGAGCCGGATTTGCGGTCACAGCAGAGCAGTAGCGGGCAAAGGTGCAGCGATCGCACTGTCCTCCAGGCAGGGGGTCCCAGCCACGGTCAGAACGCAGACGGACTGCCAGATTACTGACCATTTTCTGAACCCGCTCCTTATGGGCCTCCGTTGCTTCAAACTGAATCTTTTCTCCTGTGCGTAGAAACAAAAGACTCAGATACCTCAAACTCTGATGGTAGGTTTGCTCTAGAGCCAGATAGTAGAGTCCAATCTGAACATCCATTGCCCCGGCATCCGGCAGCTTGATCTCCCGACTGGACTTATAATCAATCAACTCCAACCCATCGGCAAGAAAATCGAGCCGATCGTAGCGCCCCACAATTAAGAACTCCAGATTTTCAACCTGTAAGTAACCCTGAATTCTCCCCTCTACAGCCAGAGGTTGGGTGATTGCCACCTGATTGGCAATAAAATTGTGATAATAATTTTCCAGAATTTCTGACCCTTCTGACACCTGGTTAGCGGTCAAGTCACCTGAGTGCTGTTGCCAGCAGTGATGCACCCAACGGAGATCTGGAATTGGATGACGGTAGTGCCAGTCCCGGTGGCATTGGGCAAGTGCCTGATGCAACGCAATGCCCAATGCCGTTGAGCCAAAAAATTCATTAGTCGTCAGCTTCCGCTCGTACCGCAGATAGTAGGCATAGGGGCAACGGTTATATGCCTGGAGTTTCGTGGCAGAAATCTGGTAAGCCATAGTGCTAATCAACTACTGAAAAAACCAATTAGGGAAAGACCTACAGCGATGAGCTATCGAACGATGAGCTATCGGAGGTTGCTAGTTATAACCAACCGGACGCTTGAACATCGTATCCAGGTAAATGCGAGATGCCTGACGTTGGTGCGGATTCTCTGGCGCAGAATCCGTGCCCCGGTTTTGCAGCAGAAATAGCGACAGCGCGGCGGTAAGGACCCGATCCTGATCCCAATCTGGACGCAGCTCCAGGTAATTTTTGAGAGATTCGTGCAGGACTTCAGGGATTTCGATCAAAAGACTGACGTTACTGTTCATAATAAAGCCTCAACTCCCAAGGTCGGTTGGGTGAATGTGTTCGTTGATAAAGCAGATAACTGCGCTTTTTAAGCAAGCAAAAGCAACGCAAGCCGAGCTATGCCAAACCGAATCCTTTTCCTTCAAAGTCTTATAGGACAAGGGTTCTAGTGGCTTAAGTCAGCGTGCTTTAGGCAGGTCGCATCATTTTGCAGTTCATCAGCCTAACTTGTCAATGCTGCGAAATGTTACAAACAACTTTCGATTTTAAAAAGGTGAACGGAAGAATCAGGGTTTCAGGTGTTTTTATGTTACATAACTTCATAAAATCCCGTATTTGCTAGTAAATTATCCTTTTCCTTCGCACCCAACCCATTAAGGCGGCAAAGCCCGATTACTCCGTTCAGCTTGTGGAAAACTCTTTCTAACCTGTGGATAATCTGTGGAGAAGGTGTGGAGAAGAACCGAATTTCCTGTGGAAAGGGTGTGGAATCAGTGGGGAAAAGTCGGGGCAATGATAAGAATTGCAAAATTTCAAAAAAGTCAGGGTTTGTTTATAGAGGATGGCGGGTAGCAGGGGGCAAAGGGGGCAAGGGGGCAAGGAGTCAAGGGGGCAACCAGCAAGAAACACTCACTTCAAGGATTTGGATCCTATAAGGGGTCCCCTCTGCAATCTAAGCGCCCGTGGTTTACCTTTAAATTACAGGTTCAACAAGATTCCTTTTCCCCTGAAAAATGTGCCTGATTTCCCTCTGAAGCTCATGAAGAAACGGGAGGTGGAATTGGGAATAACTAATGAATGCTGTGATTAAAGTGATTGAACCTGTGGGTATTTTGGACAGTATTAAGGCTGGTCAAATCCGTCAAGAAATCAGCGATAGCGTGAAAGAGGGGGGGAGAACTGTCCTGATTGATCTGGGTGAGATTACGTTTATCGACAGCTCAGGCTTAGCTGGACTGGCCATGGCAATGAAATCCCTGCGAATGGTGGAAGGGCGGCTTTGCTTTTGCTCCATCGGCGAACAACCCCGGATGCTGTTTGAGCTAACAGGAATGGAAACGGTGTTCGAGATATTCCCTAGCCGCAATGAATTCGAGCAAACGGTGAGTTAGAAAGCTGTCTTTCAGGGATGATCCCTCCCCCTAGCTGACGACTCCATAAACAGTGTCCCTTTGTCGATGAGGGCGTTTAAGGGAGGAAATGGCCGTTTGCAGCGTTTCAACCTCCATACAGGTGCCACCCTGGGCACCTGCCATAGTAGTGATGTGCTCTTCCATCAGCGTGCCACCAAGGTCATTACACCCCCAGGTGAGTGCCTCCGTTGCCCCTGCCAGACCCAGTTTGACCCAACTAGGTTGATGGTTGGGAATCCAGCCTCCCAAAAAAATGCGGGCCACGGCGGTCAGCAACAGGGAGTCTGAAAGCACGGGTTGATCGCGTCCAACCCGACGGCGTAAAGGCTTGGGCGCTTCCTGACCAACAAACGGCAGCAGGATAAATTCGGTGATACCGGGATAGCCTTTTTCCAGGGAGGCTTGTTGCAGCGATCGCAGCAATTCAAAGTGTCGAATCTGCTGTTCCGCCGTTTCAACATGGCCAGAAAGCAGCGTGCTGGTGGTATGTAACCCTTGTTGATGGGCCGTCGCAATAATTTCCAGCCAGGTTTCCGTATCAATTTTTTCTGGACAAATCACCCGCCGCACGTCGTCATCCAGTACTTCTGCCGCTGTGCCTGGGAGGGAACCCAACCCGCTATCCTTGAGCGCCCGAATCACGTCGGCATAACTGATGCCATCTTCTCTGGCAATAAATTGGATTTCTTGAGGAGAAAACGCATGCAGGTGCAAAGCCGGAAATCTTTCCTTAATGGCCTCAATAATTCGCAGATAGTAAGCCAGCGACGTGCCATTTAGCTTTGCCTCAGGATTTAGCCCACCCTGCATACAAATCTCGGTGGCACCGCGCTGTACGGCATCTGTTGTCTTTTCTAATACCTGTGCCAGATCAAGCCAGTAGGCCCCTTCCTCGCCTGCATCCCGTCGGAAGGCGCAAAAGCTGCAATGCTGCTCACAAATATTGGTGAAGTTAATATTGCGGTTAATCACGTAGGTGACAGTATCGCCTGCCTGCTGCTGCCGTAGTTGGTCAGCCGTTTGGCGAATTTGGGCGATCGCCCCTGGTGACTTCTGCTCCAGCAGGACAACTCCTTCTTCTGGGGTCAGGTCACGCCCATTGAGAGCGCATTCAAGTATTTTCTCAATTATTTTGGTATTCACAGAGTCAGCGTTAAAGTGCGGGAACAGCCGTATCCTTTCTCTACTTTACCGAGAACTCCTCCAGCGTAGGCGTCATCTCTGACCCTGCTGCCTACACAAGCGTGCTAGGGCATGAAACTAAGGGGAGTGGGGGCAACGCCCTGACTCTCCCTGCTGATTCTTAAGGATGCCTGCCTTCTTACTTCTCCGAGGGCCTGAGTATCCACAACAATTGGTTTCCATTATCCAAATTGCCGACGATACGGCGGGCTGGTTGGGGCCAAACCCTTACTAAAGTGGGAGTTGCCGAAATCTGATCGAGTTCTGCCTGCTCCGGATGCTGGGTTACATCGATTATTTTTAGCGTGTAGGGATGGCAGAGGGACTCCTCTAAAAGCTGGTGCAGGTTTTGCATGGTGCGTTCGGTAACCGAGCTGGAACCGGACACAAACAACCGGAATACATACCCCTGTTGCGCTGGGGTTGGCAGAGTCAAAGGAATCACGGTCTCCTCCGGCTGATCATGAAAATAGGTGTAATTTTCAGCTTTGTCATACCGTACAATCAAGTCCTCAGTTTGCCAAAGTTGAGGAAACTGCTTGCGATAGGTAGATAGCACGATCGGATCACACAGTCCCTCCTGGATAGGCATCCTTTGCCATGTCAGGTTCTCTGTGCCAAAAACAGCATTCAACAGCACCTGATGCCGGAAGACTGCTGGTGCAGCTTCGGCAACTGTTTGGATTTGCCCCGTTTGAGAATCAAGCCAGCGATCGACCGTAGCTGTATAACACGGTACTAAAAAATGAGGCGGTTCTGGCAAACCCAACATATCCCGCAACAATGAACATAGATGCAGGTGCCAACGGTCCTGCTTGTTTGGATCAATGCAGTAGACCAAACCTCCCCCTGGTGTAAACAGTGCAATCCCTTTAAACAGCGTAGGGGAGGTTGCTAAAGTTTGGCTCAACGGTATTTCCCTAAAAGTTGCTATACACGCCCTCTTAAAGCTTGAGCCATTTCGTTCGGCTTCGGCGACATCTCTAGCGCGGTTTCTTCAGTAATCCGTCCCGCTTCATAGAGTTTATAGAGGGATTGATTCATTGTACACATCCCATCGAAGGTACATCTGGGGATGATTTGTTCAATTTCTTCAATTTCTCCCCGACGAATGAAGTCCTTAATCGCATCCGTATTAATCAAAATGTCATGGAACGCGGCCCGTTTGCCATCGGTTGTGCGGCAAAGCCCCTGGGCAATCACCGCCACCAGAGATTCCGCCAGAGAAATCCGCATGGGGGCTTGCTGCTCCGGTTCGTAAAGTTGCAGAATCCGTTCAATGGTCTTTACCGCACTGTTGGTGTGCAGGGTTCCCATCACCAAGTGACCTGTTTGCGCGGCCTTGAGGGCTGTATTGACCGTTTCCTTATCCCGCATTTCACCCACCAGAATGATATCCGGGTCTTCCCGCAGGGCAGCTTTAAGGGCATTGTCAAATTTGCGCGTATGAATGCCAACTTCCCGATGCTTAATGAGAGATTTGCGGCTGATGTGGATAAATTCGATCGGATCCTCAATTGTGATGATGTGCTTGGGCATCTCTTTGTTGATGTAATCAACCATCGCTGCCATGGTAGTGGATTTACCAGATCCGGTTGGCCCTGTTACCAAAATCAAACCCTTGTGGTAATGGCAGATGTCTTTGAAGACAGGAGGCAGGTTCAGTTGCTCCATCGTCAAGATTTTCAGCGGAATTAGACGCAAGACCATTGCTGGTCCACGCAGGGAGTCAAAAATGTTGATCCGTACCCGTGCAAAGTCGTACTGCGTCGCACCGTCAAAATCTAGAGTTTCTTCAAACTTGCAGACATCTTCCTCACTCAGAATTTCCCGCAGCCAGCTAAAGAAAGTGTCCCGATCGGTCTCAGGCCAGTCAGTCGGGTCCATCTCACCCCGGTTCCGAAAACGGGGAACCTCCCCAACTCCCAGGTGAACGTCGGAATACCCTTTATCAAATGCAGTGCGAATGATGTCAGCCAGGGTCGGGGAGCCATGGCTGAGGCCCTGGCGCTTGCCAGGAACGGCGGGAGGAGCCGTAGGACGATGCCCAGCGGGATGCCCAGCGGGCGCACCTGGATTGGCGGAAATGGTTGTGGGAGCCACTGCTCCAGGGGGGGGCGCAGGGGCTGAGACAACGGTAGGTGCGTTCACTCCTGCAGGCTGGGAAGAAACCACTGTGGGCGATCCTAGAACAGAGGGGATTGCTGCCGCTCTCGGGGGGGGCGTCGAAATGGTGGTTGCCGCGCCGTTAGCACCGATCCTGGCAGCTGGCGGGGGAGCCGGTGGAACTCGTGGTGGTGGCGGCGGCGAAATGGGAGGACGCTGTGGTTCTGTCATGATGCGACTTCTCTACAAAGTTTGGAGAGGTAAAGAGGGGGTAAAGAGGGGGAGTTCCAGCCAAAATTCGAACAGTTATAGCGATCGCCAGTTTGATTAGGACAGAGGATTAAAGGGGAAGGGGGGACGTTGCCCCCAGCCAGGGGGTTCAGCCCTGCACCCCGTCCTAACTAATAGGGCTACGGCTATAGCTGTAGAAAGCGGGATTTAGAATGCCTTCTGTACAGCAGTTTTCCCAAAACCTGGTCAGCCTTATCAATATCTGTTCAAATTACACAGCACGAGATCGGCGGGGAAGGTTCTGGAGTTGCGGTTAACTCCCGCAGGGAAGCAAATCCTGGCAATGGGAGAACTATCAAGATGGCAGTTATGAACGTATCGATCGCAGCCAGTTACCCAGACGGGGTAATCAAGGGGTGAAGGGTTTACT
>JBAUTA010000942.1:0-2060 GCA_049581985.1 Kovacikia sp. | reverse complement strand
GAGCCTATAAAGATGATAAGTTCAAAGTTTGGCGATGTCCCCATTGCCAGACGATTCATTGCTTAGATATTGTAGATCTCGACTTTTACTACGCAAAATACCACACCGCCGGAGCAGCACTCACATGGGCACATCGATTCATTTATGACTGCCTATGTCGTCAGTTAACAAAACATGGGTTTTCTAAGACTCATTCATTGCTCGATTATGGCTGCGGAGCTAACGGTCTGTTTGTACGACACCTACAACAACGTGGCTTTACTCATTCCTACGGATATGATCCTTATGGTCCCTCCGATGGCTTTGGTAATCCAACGATCCTTCAGCGCGCACCATTTGATTACATATCACTCCAGGAGGTCATCGAACACGTTGAAGATCCACGCCCTGTATTAAGCCAGCTAAATAGTCTGCTGTCTCCTAAGGGTTATATTCTCATCAGTACACCAAATGCCGCAAATCTCAATCTCAAGCGACCAGACTTACCTGACAATGCTGGCTGCATTCATGTCCCTTATCACCTTCATATTTATACGCGTGAAACCCTGGAATCATTAGGACGATCTCAGGGTTGGGAGCCTGTGGCTTTTTTCGATCGAAAATATGACGATACCTCCTGGTTCGGATTCAACAGTCGAGCTGCGTGTGAGTATGCATGCCTGATAGACGGCTCAATGGATGTGTTTAACGAACCGTTGAAATTATGGAAGATGTTTTCTTCTCCTAAATTCCTCTTCTGGGCTACTTTTGGCTATTGGCTCAGTTCCCGTCCCGTAATGAGCATCATGTTTCGCAAAAATCTATAGCGCTTTTTATTGATTCCGGGGTTCTCCTTTGCAGCAGAATGTACGGCACCATTCAGTTAATTGAATGATGCCTACGGGCAAGATGGTAAAACCCAGCGCCTGGTTGAGAGGAATTCTTATACCAATTTTCTTATACCAATTTGAATTGAAAACAGTGCAATCCCAACCCCTCACAACCCCCCTTGCCAAGCTACGGTGTACACACAAGTTATCTGAATCTAGCCAACGCTGGGCTTGATCCTCCCTAACCCTCCTTAAAAAGGAGGGAACCGGATCGGAAGTCCCCCTTTTTAAAGGGGATTAAGAGGGGGATCTTGCAGAGTTTTAGTATCCGAGTCGAGATGTGTGTACACAGTAGCCTTGCCAAGGGGAGGTGCCATAGGCGGAGGGATAGATTGGCTGGAATAGATGGGCAAGGTTCGTGGGTTTAGAATGGTTTAGATCGGTATCACTTCCAGGTAGGAACCGTATTCGCCTGGACACTCGCCCCTAATCGTTCAAACTCCTCCTTGCTCAGGTAATGGACTTTGGGTTGATATTCACCCAGCTTGCCTTGATGAGAATTCGTCCCGATCAGATTGATATCAAATGATGGAGAAAACCAGAATGTTGCTTTATACGGCAGGTTGGTAATATCAGGTACGATCTGCGGATCACGCCAGTCCGGATGAACACTTAACCAGCGCAATACCCATCCTTGTGTGGAAATATTGCTCCAATTAACCCAGGTAACGCCGTTTGCGGGAAAGGCATTTGAGGGGCGGTCTTCCTGACGGGAATACACAATCACATACCTTCCCTCTGAGTCTGTAATAATCTCATCGTCCATTACCGAAGTAACCGCTGGACCAACAAATGATAAATCTAGCCAATCCGGCAGGGCATAGGAGGTAATCGAAAAATAACGAGCTTGACCCGATTGCATCGTTGGTTCGCCATCCCGGGTTCGGGGGGTTCTAGGTAGCCGACCTGTTAACACAGCAACCTTTTTATTATCGATCGCCATACCTCGGTCAAGGTAACTGATGTAAGTGCAGCGGCTAGCCGAAGACTCATAGTTCCCAGGAGGAGGTTGTTGGGTGCCTCGACTTGTTAAACCGAGAACGAGATCGCGCCCAAAGGCTTTATCTGCTTGAGTAGTTTTACCAACGCCATGAAATATGGATGCTAGTCCTCCTTCAAGGATGTCAAACTCATGACTCCACCCTACATTTGCCCCTTCTAAAGAACCCGGATCTTCTCCCTCTGTTGACC
>JBAUTA010000941.1:0-2271 GCA_049581985.1 Kovacikia sp. | reverse complement strand
AACCAGGTCGTTTTCCCTCATCCTCTCCCTCTGGGTTTGGCTTCGAAGTGTTGAGCTGACTCGGTCGAATCTTCGGTTTCCCTTTGAGCTTCTTTTGGTCTCTGAGTTCTGCTTCCAACTGCTCAATACGCTCTTGCTGTTGCTTCAGTTGCCGTTCCATCTTTTCGATGGTTTGTTGTTGTGTGTGGATGGTTTGCCGTAACGCTTGGATAGTTTCCTGCTGCTCCCGTACCAACCGCTGCCAATTCACCCCTCCATCGGCTGGAGCAGTGGGCTTTGTGGGGGCAGACTCGTTACTTGAACTCATCTCTCCGTTAGACCAGATTTTGCCTCTTTTGGCAATTCCTGCTGCCCTTCTTTACCAGCGGTTATTGAGAAGTTACAATTATGCTGCCTACTTCTAGCGACTCTTGCAAGTTGGGTAAGTTGGCAAGCAGCAGTGCTATCTGACGGTCGGGGCGACGTTGGGAAACTCCTCGCAGAAGAATGACAGAGGGCTTATTTACCTGTCGGAGAGCCAGAATTGTCCCAAAGTCGGTGTCGGCTGAAATGAGAATTCGATCTTCCTGGGCAGCGCGATCGAAAATGGTTGTATCTGCTGCTGCTTGCATTCCATAGTCACGAACATGAACTGCATCGTGTTCAGCCTTTCGTAATCCCTTTGCGACTAGAGGCGATAGGGCATTATCCACAAGAAACCTCATGGTACAGTGACCAGCGGAATCTCACGCTCCCGAACTGCCACAGCCGCATAGCGTAGGGCCTCATGGATATCATCGGCTTCCAAATCTGGGAATGCGTTGAGAATTTCAGTGTTGGTCATACCGTCAGCAACCATCTCAATCACGGTGGCAACGGGAATGCGTAATCCGCGAATGCAAGGAACACCTCCCATTTGATAGGGATTGATTGTGATACGGGTAAATTTCATCTAAATGACCTCCTTGGTGAAGTTGATTTTCCTGATGTTCAAAGATAGTAGGGTGGGGCGATCGCACTGAATTCTGTTCATCCTCTAATCCTGCAAATCCTGATTCCGACGATTATTAAAAAGCAGCTTATGCTCCAGACTCTTCCCGCCAAAGTTAATCAATAACCCCAACGGAAAGTCATAAGCCACGGTATAATTTTTCGCCTGTGCCAGATGCACATCTTCCAACTGTACCAGTGCTTTCAACTCCACTACAATCTGATTTTCGACGACAAAGTCTGCTCGGCGCATACCCACTTCGATGCCATCGTAATAAACTTTCTGCTCCTGCTCTCGTACAAAGGATATGCCTGCTCGCTCTAGTTCAATGGCAAGACAGCGCTGATAGATGACTTCTTGGAATCCTGGTCCCATTGTGTTGTGTACTTTCATGGCGCATCCAATGATTTTGTAGGTGAGGTCGTTTCCGGGGGGCATAATCGTCAGTATCGGGATTTAGGGGATTTCAGGATAGGCGGGTTCGTAGGAACATCTTGTTTTTCATCCAATTTTTTAATCTTGTTCATCCTTAAATCCTGTTAATCCTGATGATGACAAAGGGCTGGGGCATGGCTTATCTCCTGGTTGTTGTTTAAGTTTTGGTGAGGTTCTCTTCAGGTCTCATCGGGATGTGGGAGCAAGGGTTCAAGTAAGGTCAAGAGTTCTGGAATATCTATTTGAATGGCATCCCATAAGGTGTTAAGGTTGACACGATCGTATTGATGGGCAAGGATGTCTCGCATTCCAGCAATATCTTTCCAAGGGATTTCAGGATGCTGGTTCCGAAATTATAATGACAATCGCTTGGTCGCTTCTCCAATTACAATAATTTGATAAAGCATGGCAGATTGTTTTTCTTCATTGGTTGCCAGTGCAAATTTATCTAGTCCCTCCGCAAATTGCAGGACTCGATTTGCTGCGTTGACAATATCCACTAATGAAGCGTTATCTCTGCTCATAAATCACTTGCGCTGTCTTTAAAATATCGTTGCGGCGAATCCAGTTTTCACTACTCTCGACAGAATCTTTTAAGGCAACATCAACTTCTCGCCCAATTTTGTTTTCCAACTCATGTTTCAGTTTGGCAAGCGTTAATAGCCCTTGTCGGGCGTTGGATGCAAAGTTGATGAGGATGTCAATATCACTATCAGGACGAAACTGGTCACTCAACACTGAGCCGAACAGTGACAGTTCGATGATGTTCCATTTTTGGCAGAAGTCAGCAATTTGTTCTGCTGATAGCCCTAATCGTTGTTGAATGTTTGAATCGATTTGTTTCAGCATCTCTTTTTGGTTTTAAA
>JBAUTA010000940.1:0-1868 GCA_049581985.1 Kovacikia sp. | reverse complement strand
GCAACGTCTCATACTGTTCCCAAGTCACATCAGGAATGAGTAGATGGCTTCCTGGGGATAAGTCAATGCTTTTGATGGGAATTTTAACCAGATTAATCAGGGTCATTGACTTGACCTCCTGCTTGGGGTGAACGAGGAATGCCCTTATTGTATTTTCAGCGTCCCATGGATCGGTAGTCTCGATCATGCCCACCGTCCCAAACCGCCATGATTGTTCACCCCCGAAAGCTACCACAGGGGAGATAGGACATTTGGTAGGAGAAACTGAAATTAGTTTCTCCTCTCTATTTCTGCCAACAGAAAACCCGGTATGATCTACCGGGTCTAAATATCTTCTCTTGAAAGAAAGGTTTTCCTAAATCAGATCCAGCTATTCCATCAAGCTGATTCGCTTGGTCAGTATTCGCATCACCTCACCAGGATTAACCGTTGGAAGTTGTCTAGACCACTCATCAGGTCTGGCATAGCCGTACCGAAACAGGGTTATGGATCTGGGGACTACCGATCGCCAACACTCGCAGAATGTCAGGTGAAGGGCGATCGCGCAAGTCAATCAACGCTTGCTCAGATGCAAGAGCCGTTTGACCGCAAGAATTTTCTGGCATCATGGTTCTACTCCATATAGGGGTAAGCCACCGCAGTTGCCGACCAAAGCTGAAGCGGTGGCTTTTTAGCCCCTCCATATTCTCATTTTTTAGACATAGGAGCAATGCGAGAATGCTGGCATTATGAAAAGATGGGCGCAAAGAACCGCATTATGGAGCTTCTGAATCGGCAAGACATCACCCGGTATCGCTTTTGGAAAGATACCGAGTTAAGTCGGGCAACTGCCTATCGGCTCTGTGACGATCCGACCTACATCCCTACTGGGGACGTTATAGAAAAGGTTTGCCGCGCCTACGGTTGGCAACCCGGAGACTTTATCATCTACGAGTCTGACGAATAGGGCAGATGAAAGATCGCTATGGAGCTGAGATCAAGTAAATACGTTTGGGTGTAATTTGGGTGTAAGAATTTTCCTAAAAACCTGAAATCCTTATGAATCAATACTTTCTTTTAGTCTTCTTCGGAGTAGCAATTTACCACGCTCAGAAATAATTGAGTCCCCTTGCACTGAATGAAGGTAGATAGGTTCCTTAAAAAGCTGAAGCTCAGGTCCACGGATTCGTTAAATGATCTGTGACTTATTGGAGGTAAAAATTGCGAACCCTGGGTTTCAAGGAGATAGTTATCCCACACCTGGGGAACAATTAAAGTCTTGCCCTAAAAGTGCCTAATGTCAAGAAAGATTGAGACTAACGTACTGGGACAGTAAAGCACAGCAGAGAATACCAGGATCACAATTGCCACAGTCAACTGATGGGAGCCGATGAATTAAGGGGGAATTTCATTCCTAGCAGGAAGATTATAGAGACGCCTATGGAAAGGCAGATTGCTAATTTGATTTGCTACTTAAGTAATTTATTAAATCCGTAAATTTACGTTGCCAAATTAGTATCTAATTTACAAATACCTGCATTATTTGAAAGGCACTCAAAAGGGTCAGGCAATATTTAGATGGAATATGAAATGCGTCTGGATGATATTTTTCAGTATTTTCAACGACCTCCCGTTACTTATCTCAACCAGGAATTGGCTACATGTTACGTTCTGTCAGTATTGTTGAAAGGGGATTCGTATGGAACTGAACTTATCCAGCTAATTGAGCAGGATTACCCAAACTACCGTTTATCCGACACAGTCCTATAGAACCCATTTGAGATCTCAGAAAGTGGCTGCAAGCCTTTTGAGCATTAGCCTGACAAAGCAGAGGTTAATTTTAGTTTCTGCATGAGCTAGCGTTCGCTCAAAGTTCTTTACCAAACTCT
>JBAUTA010000939.1:0-20567 GCA_049581985.1 Kovacikia sp. | reverse complement strand
AACTTTACCTAAAACTTTACTTAAAGTTACTTCATACAAGTGACTTCATGCAGATGAACCGTACCTAACTGTAGCATAAAAAGAGAAGCAGAAACTTATCAAAAACAGTGCTTCCTGTCAAGACCATTTGTCCTCAAAAGGCCATTAAAGCCTTAACATTCATGGTTTCAGTACGGCAAAAGAAATCTACCATTACACAACTTAACGATTTTCTCATAATTTCCCTGATAAGATTAGGTAACCGAAGATACAATTCAAATAAATCATTCCTATTTGTTTGCTGTCACAGATTTGGAGAATTTAAGACTTTATTCAGAGGGAATCCTATGCTTACAACTAAAACTTACAATCTTCGAGTTGCTTTGGAAACTCGCAATCATAAGGGCAGTTTTGTTCAGGACAATATTTACCAGTTGATAGAAATTGACCCATCGGGCTGGGCTTACATTTGTCAAGACAAAACATCTTGTCACTATGTGGACCCTGACGCCCTGCGAGAAGTGATTAATGAGAACGAGCCTACTTAAGTTCACTAAGGGCGAATTAAATAACATCGACAACTCCGATCGTTAGGGCTTAGCATTCGGGGGAAAACCTGGGCGATGACTGCAAGCATAACTGTCGAATGCTAGCGGTTTATTAAGACTGTTTTGCAGGGTTGAAAACCCTCAAAATCTCTGAGATATGGGTTTTGTAGATTTGAGCTACCCCTCAAATCTATCCTGACGGACTGCTAATGTTGCAAATCATAAATTTTGCACCACGGGGGAGTGGGGGTGAAGCCCCTACTCTCCCCCTCCAAAACTTTCGTTTTGGTCTACCAAACTCTGACAGTTGGTCGGATTTATTTTGTTCTGATTCCTTAATACTTTTTATGGTCAATCCAGTCTAGAACCCGGTTCCATGCCCACCACGGGTCTGGGTCGCTGGCCTGCCGTTGCCCCGTTTTACCACTGAAATACCCCACATGCCCCCCATATTCGGTTAAAAGCAGATCGATAGCGGCATTTTTAGCTGTGACCGCTTGTAAATCGGAAACAAGGGTGGGATCAAACATCGGGTCATTGGCAGCGTACAAAATGAGCGTCGGTTTTTTCAGGTGCGGCAGTTGGTAGAGAGCACTGCTGGCAGTATAGTATTCCTCCACCGAAGAAAAGCCTAAGGATTGAATCACCAGTTCATGATCAAAAGAGCGGATACTGCTTACCCGCCCGATCGCAGTTGGGTCGAGCGCCTGGGGGTGATAGTCATAAATTTCCCACGCTAGTTTTTTTAGCTGGCGGGCAATGGTTTGTTCGAGATATCGGCCCTGGAAGTCTTTGATCAGATAATTCAATGAGCGGGTCGATTCCAGAGCAGGACAGATCACCGCTCCTCCAGCAATTTCCGCTTCAGTTAATTCCAGATTGGGTGCCCAGTCTGCGATCGCCTGGGCTGCTTTGACCCCCCACAGTGCCAGTTGTCCGCCTAAGGAAAACCCTGTAAACCAAAAGGGTGCTGGATATCCCAGGGACTTTGCGTGCGCCGCAATATAAACAAAGTCCTTACCTTCATAAAGGCCATCGGAGGTCAGGGTGGGAGAAAGTTCGATCGTTTTGCCGTGGGCCCGCCAGTCAAACAAAACGATGCCATACCCCTGGGCAAAAGCCTTGCGCCCCAGTAATTTGAGAAACCATTGATTCTCCAGACTGCCTGTGATGCCATAGGTGCCCACGATCGTGCCTTTTGGATTTTCTGGAATTGCCATCATTCCAAAAATGGGAACTCCATCTGCACCCTCAAAAATCTGCGGTTGGTAAACTGGCTCGGGATGACTCGTCGTTTTTTCCCAATTGCGACTTGCCCACAACGCAATATAGAGCGTCATTGACAGGCCATTTTTTAATCCAAAAGGGGGAATGTAAGGGAGATGGTTCATTGGCAGCGGGTGGGAGATTGGGGACAAAAGGAGAGGGAGACAGGGAGACAGGGAGAGAAGGTTGGGAGACGGTATCAGAATCTACCGTTCAAATTGGTGTTACCACAACCCGTCCGACACTTTGCCCCTTCAACAGGGTGTCAATTGCAGTGGAAAGTTGGGATAGGTTGATGGTGGTTGCGATCGCCTCTAAATTCGGTGGTTTCCAATCAGTTGCCAATTTTTCCCAGAGGGTTTGTCGCGTAGGCAGCGGGCAGCGGGCTGAATCAATGCCACTCAAACAAACACCTCGGAGAATAAATGGGTAAACCGTCGTTACCAGATCGGGGCCACTGACTAGCCCACAGGCTGTGACACACCCACCGTATCGGGTCGATTTAATTGCGGTTGCCAGAATATTTCCACCCACCGTATCCACCACGCCTGCCCATCGTTCTTTTAGAAGGGGTTTGTCACTTTGATCGGTTGCCGCTTCCCTGGAAATTACAGTCGTTGCTCCCAGAGCGTGCAGATACTCGTGATGGGTTAGCTTGCCCGTCACAGCCACAATGGTGTACCCCAACTTTGCCAGAATGGAAACTGCAAGACTTCCCACACCCCCCGTGGATCCGGTTACCAAAATCTCTCCCTGGGCGGGATCAATTCCATTGCGAATTAACGCCTCTGTACAAAGGGCAGCCGCTAAGCCGGATGTGCCTAAAATCATGCTTTCCCGCAGTGTGATCGCTTTAGGCAGGGGCAGAACCCAATCGCTTGGAACCTGAATATATTCGGCAAAACCGCCCCAGGTATTCATCCCTAAATCAAATCCAGTCACCATGACTGAATCACCGACCTGAAATTGCGATGCCCTACTGGTGATCACGGTTCCAGCCGCATCAATCCCCGGAATGTGGGGAAACTTTTTGGTGACGCCTGGATTGCCCATGGCCGAGAGGGCATCTTTGTAGTTCAGGGAGGAGTAGTGAACCTGGATCAGAATTTCACCAGCGGGAAGATCGGCGATCGGCAGTTCTGTGATTTGCCTGGTAAGCTCAGTCTCGTTCTTCTTTTCAACCAACAGGGCTTTAAAAGTAATCGGAATTGCAGCTAATTCCTGTTGCATTTTTGATCCAATGTTGTGAGTAAAAGCTGATTCCTTTTTTTCTGAAACCCCTGGGGAACCTGCTTGATTTGTGCAGGGTATGGTTGAGCCATCAGCCCCTCAACAATCGCCGCCCACAGGGAAGTGGGATGAGTCTACAATCGCAAGGTTTCTCCCACTTTCATCACCCGCAGTTGGCTTTTTGCCCCCTGTTGTTGGAGTGCCTGGGCAAACGCCTCTGGAGTTCCGGGTAGGTTAAAAATGCCATAGTGCATCGGGGTAACCATGGCTGGATTCACCAGCTTGACGGCCTCCGCTGCCCGTGTAGGCCCCATCGTAAACTGGTCGCCAATGCAAGTCAGCATGAGGGAGACTTTACGAAATTGAGGAATCAACGCCATATCAGAAAACAAATCGGTATCGCCTGTGTGGTAAATCACGGGACCATTTTTGACGCTGATTAGAAACCCACCAGGGTTGCCCGCATAGTTAGCAGGGCTACCATCTGAGGCAACTGAAGAACTGTGGATGGCGGGAATAAATGCTATTTTCACTTCCCCATCCAGCAGGCTAAGTTCGCCGCCAAAGTTACCCTGCGTGGGGAATCCGACCAGATCCTTAGGGTAGCCACTATACTGCACGATCGCCTGCCCCAAGTCAGAGGTGCTGACCAATTTTGCCCTGGTTTTTTTGGCAATTTCCACGGAGTTCCCCACATGGTCAAAGTGACCGTGCGTGACTAGAATCAAATCCACCTGGTTGAGATTTGCCAGATCGGTCTTTCCCTTAGGGTTGAGCGGATTTTCTAACCAGGGATCAATCAGCAGCACTTTGCCAGCAGGAGTGGTCAGTTTAAAGGCAGATTGACCGTACCACAGGAGTTGCATGTTGCCAGCAGATTGAGCCTGGCTGGGGGGGAGGGTCACCCCAAGGATGACCAGAAACGCGATCACCATCGTCAGCACAACCCCTGCACCGATCGATTTCATCGATTTCATCGACACCTTGACAAATCTTTTCATCTTTTTGTTTATAGCGGTTTGCACTTGGGTGAAGTACATAAATGTGAGGCGCAGTGGGGCGCGAAACACCCTCACTGTAGCTCACACCCTTGAAAAGGGCTATAACCTTCCAATAGTCCCTGTAACTCTAATCCCGACCCTATTTAGTTTAAGACGGGGTACAGGATTCTTGGCTTAGGTAGTTCGACGAAGTCGTTCGGTGCAACCCCTTGCCTGGGGACAGTTCCCCCACTCTGCCTGCGGATCAGGAATAACGCCTACCGACTGACCCGTAAAATTGACCCGTAAAATTGACCCGTAAAATTGACCCGTAAAATTCGAACTTCCGTAATTCTCTGGAATTTTGCTGTAACTAATATAGCTTTCATTCAGTCGGAGGCATGATAAAGTCTCCGCCTAACCTTTTTTGCCAGTACAGTGATGAAATAGGAAGGAGGAATATCTGGCTTTTAGCCCTTGGGCTTTAATCCTTAAGATCATTGATTAAGATCATTGATTGAATAAATTCCCATTTCTTAGCCCCCACCTGCAACCGCCAATTTCGCTGCGTGACCAATGCCTAACTACCGATCGCTCCTCCTCCCACTGGCGCTACTAGGTTTGGCTGCTTGCAATAGTTTCGCATCACAGCCGGATCCTCAGGATCCTAAAATGAATGCGGTCATTCAAACCTTTCAGCAGGTTGAGCGTAAAGTCAAGTCAAGCAGCGTTAACCAAAAAACCTATCCCCCTCTGCTCGTTGAGGTAGATACAGCCGTCACCCAGATTCCAACCGACGCTCCGCCCAGGGTGATTGAATTGCTGAACGGTTCAGTCGTTGCTTATAGGCTAGCTCTGCTTTACTGGCAGTGTGACCAAAAATCTCCGGGTAGGAAGCAGGCAGCCTGTCGAGATCGCCAGTTAGAAAAAGTAATATCCAGGTTTCCATACATTAGACGAAACATCACCCATCGCTTAATCCTTCGCCCCAACCCTCCCACCTATATTAGTTCTGTAATCTCGACCCGAAATTTGTTGCAATTGCTCCTGATGCAGGCAGAGCTAAATCGGGTTGATGCCCATCTCATCTTAAATAAGGGCGATTTTGGCGGCGTTTATTCTTCGTAAGCGTCCTGATCTGGTTGCCGAAATCTAGGTGTTTCTCCGGGTACAACCGTTTTGAAAATATAGTAAAACAGGCACAGGCAATTAAGAATCCTTTATTGAAAATCAATTTATATAACTTTATTAATGAAAAAAATCCTGGTTATTGAAGACGATTTCTCTATCCGAGAATCTATCTTAGAGCTGCTTGAAGTGGAAGGCTTTGATGTAATCAGCGCTGAAAATGGCAATGAAGGGTTGCAGGCTGTTAAAGAGCATCCCGACTTAATCCTTTGCGACGTAGTCATGCCTCAGCTAGATGGGTATGGAGTTTTAAGTGCCCTGCGTCGCAATCCCGCAACTGCCATCATCCCATTCATCTTTCTAACCGCCAAAAATATGAAGGAGTATGTCCGTCAGGGCATGGGGTTAGGGGCAGACGATTATCTATTCAAACCATTTACCGCACAAGAGTTGTTGAAGGCAATTACGACCCGTCTAAACCGGCAACAAACCCTTGTCAACCAATCTCAAAAACAGCTCGAAAGCCTGCGAAACAGCATTGCCCTATCTCTCCCCCACGAACTTCGGACTCCGCTGAATGGAATCTTAGGGTTGTCAGAACTGCTAAAGGATGACTACGAGCAGCTTGAAAGACAGGAAATTGCGGAAATTGCGGAAGGAATTCATGATGCTGCCGATCGCCTGCACAGGTTAATTCAGAACTATCTACTCTACGTAGAGCTTGAGTTGATGACGATGGATACCGATCGGCTCCAGGCGCTACAGACTGCTAAAACCTACTACCCCAAAGTTCTAATTGCCAAAATAGCAACTCAGATTGCGCTGAAGGCAAACCGGCAGGCCGATCTTTATCTCAACCTGCAAAATACAGTTGTTCAGATCTCAGACCTGAAGTTGACGAAGATCGTGGAGGAACTGACTGAAAATGCCTTCAAATTTTCCAAGCCAGGAACCCCCGTTACCCTGATTGCAGAGGCAACCCACCAGGGACTAACCTTATCGATTATTGACCAGGGACGAGGCATGACCGCAGAACAGATTGCCAGCCTGGGTGCCTACATGCAGTTTGAACGGAAGTTTTACGAGCAACAGGGGTCAGGGTTGGGGCTGGCCATCTCCAAACGTCTGGTTGAAGTACATGGCGGAGAACTTACGATCGAAAGTATTCCCACCCAGCAAACCAGGGTTCAAATTACCCTGCTAAAAGCGGAAGAATAAGGGAAGGAGCTTGGGGAAATTAAGGGCAAGGGTAATACTCAAAAAGGTAGGAGGAGAACCCCTGCCTGGGGACCCGCTTGTTAGTCTGTTGAGTTAGTCTATTATTTCTCCTCACCAGACTCCTTTTGTTTGCGTCGTAGCTTTGGGCTGTCCTCAGCAGAGGAGGATGGCTGTCCCTCCAAAACTTCGCCGACTTCTGAATTTCTGGTGACGCGATGAATTGTTTCGTCTGACGCAGATTCAACCAGTTCTCTTTTGCTAACGGGGGTTGACAAGGGCTGCACCTGCAACCGTTCTACCCCCTCCAATAGCGGTTCTGAAGACTGTTCTGAAAGCATCAGTGGCTGCCGCTCTTGTTTGAGTTCGGGCAGTACGACCAATTCCCGCTCCGTTTCTTTAACGGCGATGGGTAGACGCAGCGGTTGCAGTTCTTCGACCCAACAGCTTGCCAACGGCAATGTTTGATCCAGATCCTCCAGAGGACGGGGGACTAACATCACTGCGTGCAGTTCTCCAATCCGCTCGGCTTCCACCATCCCCACATCCAGGGCAATGGCGACGTTGGCAACTGAACCCCGAATAATGGCGGTACACAGTCCTGCTCCAATCGTCTCATAGGCCGCCAGCACAACATCTGCTGACTTCATCATGGCATCGGCGGCTCCCACCATTGCCGGAAAACCTCGCGTTTCCAGTAACCCGACCGCCTGATTGCTGAGTTTGCTGTGTCCCCTCCCTGTAGCCAGTTGTGCCAGTCGGTTTCCGATCGGCAGCACGGCTTCCAGATTAGGCATGGGACGGGCGACAATCAACGTTGAAAGGGTTTGACCAAATTGTTGAGCACGCTCGGCTCCTTCCTGCACCGCCAGTCGCACGTCTGCCACGCCGCCCCGGACGATCGCAGTGCAATGGCCACCTCCGATTTTTTCATACCCAACCAGCGTCACTCCTGACGATTTCAGCATGTGATCGGCAATGCCAACGATCGCAGGAAAGCTCTGGGCCGATACTAAACCCAGTGCAGTGTCTGTAAAATCTTCTCGTCGGCTCATGCGTTCCGTAATCGGTGCTGTATGTTTATCCCTATCCTACTCCTTGCCGCAAATCATAGTTGTCCAGGCAACGCCTAATTTCGCTCTGGCACCAACTGTTTGGCTGTTTCTAAGGATAACCGCTGATTTAAAGTAATCAGTCTTCCCAGGGGTCTTTTGCCAGTAAGGAGGGATCTTCTGGGGGAGGGGGACTGGTTGACCTGGCACTGTTGGGAAACATTTTTACCAACAGTTGGTTGACATAGACCTGACCATAAACGTTGACTCCCGCACTCTCAACTGGTTTGTCGAGTTCTTTGACAAGGGTTGGTTCAACAGCCGCAGCTACAGACGGTGTTTGACTATTTTGAGCTGCTTTGGGAGAACCCTCAGGGGCGGGGTAGGTGACTGTATCGGTTGCCTGGAGTTCATCGGTTGCCTGGAGTTCAGGTAATTGACGGCTGGTGTCGCCAATCAAGGAACCGGAAGGAACCACCTGTCCCCAAGCAATGGAAGCATTGACGATGGTCGCTGCTGAGCCAATACAGGCATTGGAGCCAATGGTGACCTGTCCAATCAAAAGCACTTCAGCCCCGATATTTGCCCCTTCCCCCACCTCCACGGTGCCTTGTTGGGCATGAAGAATCGAACCTATGCCAATGCAAGCTCCTGTTTTGATCACCACGCGGCTATTGGGGTCTGCCTGAATCAGCACACCGGGGGCGATCGCGACTCCATTCTGAATCGTTACATCGCCACTGGTGTAGTAGTGGGAGGTGCTAATCGGTCGCAGTTGCAGGGGCGGCAAAGACATCAACAAACCTCATTTTGAAAGGCTACAGGCTACCGGCTAAACTTTTAACCGTTTACCCTGGTTTCAGCCTTTATCCTTTTTTTGGCTTCTGGATAATCGTCTCAACCACCCTGCGTTTGGATTTAGGATCAACCCCAATCAGGCGCACGTAGTCTTTGCGATGCTCATTCAGGAAAGCTTCTAGAGCAGAAACAATCTCTGGTTCTCGGGTTCCTTGAAGTGAGCCTGTTTGCCAGGAACTGGTCTTATAGCGGCGTTCATCTGCATACTCCACTCCAACCCGATGGTTTTGAGCCAGTAGTTGATGCACCTGCTCGGTCAGGCCCCGATCGAGGGAACCACTACTGTAGCTACTGCTGGATGCCGATCGGCTGGCAGGGGCAGATTTAGGTGAACTAGAGGTAACATCAGTGGGTTGTTTTCCGCCCGGACGTTGAATAATGAGTTCCAAAACCCGCCGTTTAACTTTTGGATCGATCCCAACCAGGCGAACATAGTCACGATCGTGCTCATGCAAGAAAGACTCCAGGGCGGCGATCGCCTCCGACTCCCGGCGGGCGTGAATTGCTGCCGCACTCTGCCAGGAACTGGTCTTAAAGCGACGCTCATCTGCATACTCCAGCCCAATCTGATACCCCTGCCCGATCAACTGGCTTAAGTGTTGGACCACATCCGGGCTTAACCGATTGGTAGAAGCATAGCCACCCGCTGCAGCCGAGCTACCAGAGGCGGCAGCGGCACTTCCATAGGAGCGCGCAGCAGGGCTGGAAGGATGAACTACCGTTTTTCCACCTGGACGTTGAATGATCAACTCACTTAGCCGTCGCTTAGCCCTTGAGTCAATGCCAAACATCCGCACATACTCTCCGGCATGTTCCGCCATACAACCTTCCAGGCCCGCCAAAACGTCCGCTTCGCGATTTGATTGAATCGGTGAGCAACTATGCCAGGAGCTAGTCTGAAAGCGGCGGGCATCGGCATGTTCCGTCCCAATTTTGGCTCCCTGGGCCAGCAGATGCCGCACTAATTGCACGGTCTCTGCATCAAGTCCTCCCGCCCCCTGCCCATTAGAACCGCCAGTTGCCGCGCGGCCAGATTGAAATGAGACTGGACTACTTGGATAACCAGAATTCCGGGCAGACCCATTACTTGAGGCTGGGGCCTTCCCGCCTGGGCGCTGAATAATCGTTTCTAGAACCCGTCTTTTCGCTTTTGGGTCAATTCCAATTAAGCGGACATATTCACCGCTGTGCTCTGCCAGACAACTTTCCAACTCTGATAGAACATCGCGATCGCGGGTCGATTGGATCGGCGCACAGCTCTTCCAGGAACTGGTTTGAAAGCGGCGCTCATCCGCGTGCTCGGTACCAATTCGATACCCTTGCGCTAACAATTGCCGGACATGGTTGACAACGTTGGCGTCTAAACCGCCGTTAGCATGGTTTTGGGAGTAAGTATTCATCTCTGTCCAACCGGAATTACTGGATTTATTGAGCTCATCGTGATGGGAACCTATGCAGGCAGGATTCTCTGCATACTGATACCCCGATCGCAATGCATGATTCACACCGACAACATGGGAAGCAAACCTGACATCTGAATCCTGTACACTCGGTAACCGATCTGCCTGCTGCTGAGAGGTAATTACCGCCCCGGATGGCACATACCTGCCGGGAGGAATTTCCACATCCTGAATCAGGGCATGCATCATGACGATGCAACCCTCACCCACACGAGCATTGAATACAGTGGAGCGAAAGCCGATAAAGCAACTATCTCCAATGTAAGCGGGACCGTGGATCAGAGCCATGTGTGTGATCGATGCATGATTCCCAATCCAAACGGAGTAGGACTGGTCGTCGTCACCCACTACCCGTCCCTGTTCCAAACCATGAATGACGACTCCATCCTGAACGTTGGTCCCATCGCCAATATAAAAAGGCGCTCCCTCATCTGCCCGGATAGTTGTTCCGGGAGCAATCAACACATCAGCACCGATGCGGATGTCCCCAATCAAATTCGAGAAAGAATGGATATAAGCCGTCTCGTGAATTTTAGGTTCAGCTAAACTCTTTGACCAGGGAGTAGGAGGAGCCGCAGAACTACGAACTGCCATAAACATGCTCCAAATTAAACAGAAATGCAGAGTAGCCGTGGGCAGTATTAAAGCTAATAGCTATTAGCTTTAATACTGGTCTCTCTTGCTGTAGAGCAGGCTGTTCTGAATGCTCACGGTGTCAATAATTGCGATTACTGCCGCATCGATCGGGCGCTGTTCACCACCCTGAATCTGTCGGGCAGCGCTACCGCGACTCACAAGAACCCATTCATCAACTCCTGCTCCCACGTTATCCGCTGCCACTTCATAGGTGGGCAATGGCTGCCCTTCTTCGTCCATCAGTTGCAGTACCAAAAATTTGATACCTCGCAGGCTGGGTTCTTTTTGGGTACTGGTGACGGTGCCACGAACTTTGGCAATCTGCATCAGGTTCTAGGGGCGGTTAAGAGGACGAATACCACTCACACTTTCGCGGAAGGGTTCCACTGCTTCGGTGTAGCGAATCGGCAGGACATACTCCAGGTTTTCATGGGGACGGGCGATGATATGGGTCGAAAGCACCTGCCCACCGTTAACCCGCTTCACGCTTTCAATTCCAGCGGCAACAGAAGCTTGCACTTCAGACACATCTCCCCGAACGATCACCGTAACCCGTCCGCTGCCAATCTTTTCATAGCCAACCAGGGTGACACGAGCGGCTTTCACCATTGCATCAGCGGCTTCTACGACAGCAGGGAACCCCAGGGTTTCAACCATTCCAACTGCAATTGCCATTGTTATTACTCCCTTCCATGAATTATTGAGTGAACTGCACCAAATTAAGGTGCCAGAAATCAATCAGAAACTAATTGAATCAACCAAGCTAAGAGATATTCGCTATTAGCTACGGAACTGCTCAACCGCTTCGGTATAGCGAATCGGCAGAACGTACTCCAGGTTCTCGTGAGGACGAGCAATGATGTGGGTGGATAAAACCTCGCCGCCATTAACTCGCTTCGCAGATTCAACTCCGGCTGAAACGGAGGCTTGAACTTCAGAGACATCTCCCCGAACAATCACCGTAACCCGTCCGCTGCCAATTTTTTCGTAACCTACCAGGGTGACGCGAGCGGCTTTCACCATAGCATCGGCGGCTTCTACGACGGCAGGGAAGCCTCGTGTTTCAATCATTCCCACAGCAATGGGCATAAGGTATCTCCCGATAAGTGAAACTAATGAAACCAACTAGTAAAAACAAAGGATGAAAATTTGGACGGAAATACCATCATTTCAAGCCTCATCAAGGTTTTTACAATGCCTAACCTAAGAATAGGGGTGGCGGTAACACTTGACAATATAAAGACCAATGATAGTTGCAAATTTAAGGCATCAGAAAACCTAATTTGAGTGGTGGACGGGCTGAAACCCAGAGTTGGCCTCACTTCTTGAGCGGATCTTGCAGTACTTTCAAGTGGGCTTAAATCCAAAAGGAATTTTAGCAAGGAACCATTAAAAGCTTTTTCCAGATGGATTTTCAGCTTGGATTGGTGAGTATAAATACGGGGCGATCGCCAACTGAAAACCCGACTCAGGGTTACCTTGCCCATCATAAACTTTTTTGGAATCAAGATAAGAAGTGTTTTGATTAAATATAAGTTACAGTTATATATAAAAGTTAGAGGTTCTCCACAAATTGTTTTTCTGGTTCAGCTATCCACTTGGGGAAGTAACCAGTTAAGCTAAATTTCAGATTTAAGATTTCGTTTACACTTTTTAAGAAATTTCAATGCACGAGTTTCTCCTCCAAAGCAGTTGGTGGATTCCCTGCTACGGCTTAATTGGCGCAATTTTAACCCTGCCCTGGGCGATCGGGCTTGTCCGCCACGCAGGTCCCCGCCCCGCTGCTTATCTGAATATCCTGCTGACGGTTGTAGCCCTGATCCATGGCATTGTGGTGTTCCGGGAAACGATCGGAAACGGATCCTATCCGCTTGTTCTGCACTGGCTGAGGGCTGCCGATCTGGATCTCACGCTCACCCTTGATATTCGTCCAGTGGGTACTGGCGCAGCGAATCTGGTTACGGGTTTGAGTTTACTAGCACAGGTTTTTGCCCTGGGCTATATGGAAAAGGATTGGGCACTGGCCCGGTTCTTTGCGCTGATGGGATTTTTTGAAGGGGCAATGACTGGTTTAGCCCTGAGTGACTCCCTGTTTTTGAGCTACGCCTTGCTTGAACTGTTGACCCTCTCGACCTATCTCCTGGTGGGGTTTTGGTATGCCCAACCCCTGGTGGTAACGGCGGCACGGGATGCGTTTTTGACCAAGCGCGTTGGAGATGTGCTGCTGTTAATGGGCGTCGTGGCCCTGGCAAGCCTATCCGGTACGCTTAATTTTCCAGAGCTGTATGAGTGGGCAGAAACGGCAGAACTATCGCCCACGGTTGCCAACTTGTTAGGACTGGCGCTAATTGCTGGGCCGATCGGGAAGTGTGCCCAATTTCCGCTCCATCTCTGGTTAGATGAGGCAATGGAGGGACCCAACCCTGCCTCGATTTTGCGGAATTCAGTCGTGGTCGCGTGCGGGGCGTATATCCTGATTAAGCTGCAACCCATTTTGATCCTTGCGCCTGTGGCCTCGATCGCCCTGATTGTGTTGGGAACGATGACCGCCATCGGGGCTTCCCTGGTGGCAATCGCTCAAATTGACATCAAACGAGTCCTGTCCCATTCTACGAGCGCCTATTTGGGTCTGGTTTTTATCGCCGTTGGAACTCAGTGGAGTGATGTGGCACTGTTTATCCTGTTTGGACACGCGATCGCCAAAGCCCTGCTGTTCATGAGTATTGGCTCCATCGTTCTCACCACGACCTGCCAGGACATTACGGAAATGGGCGGACTGGCTCCCCGCATGCCAGCCACCACCACCGCCTTTGTAGTAGGGTCTGCTGGCTTGATTGGGCTACTTCCCCTAGGGGGCTTTTGGGCCCTGTATGAGGGGGTCGATACCTTCTGGTACGGTCAGCCCTGGTTAGTGGCTGTGGTGCTGTTGGTCAATTTTCTATCCGCGTTTAACCTGACCCGGGTTTTTCGACTGGTCTTTCTGGGAAAACCGCAGCCCAAAACCCGCCGTACCCCCGAAGTTCCCTGGACAATGGCAGTCCCCATGGTTTCCCTGTCAATTATTACGCTGCTGGCTCCCTTCATGCTGGAACGGTTACACATATTGCCAGACTGGAGCTACTTCAACCAGGTGGCGGCACTGCTGCTGCTGTTATCGGGGATCCTGGGCTGCGGCTTTGGAGCAACCATCTACCTGAACCGTGCCTGGATTAGACCGGTTCAAGTGCCTTTGCGGTTCACGCAAGATCTGCTAGCCTACGACTTCTATGTTGAAAAGCTGTATCGCGTAACTGTGATCTGGGCCGTGGATATCATTTCTCGTACAAGTGCCTGGTTCGATCGCTACATTCTGGACGGTGTGGTTAATCTTGTGGGCATGGCATCCATCTTCAGTGGCGAGAGCTTGAAATATAGCATTACCGGACAATCCCAGTTCTATATCCTGACTATTCTGCTGGGTATCGCATTGCTGATGACCTGGATCGTCTGGCCCTTCCTTTCTAACTTTTCTGTCCTGTATGGCATTCACTTTCCTTCTTTGTTAACGGGTTGAGTCCTTGGTTAAGTAACGGGTTGAGTAACGGGTTGAGTGACTGCTTGAGTGACTGCTTGAGGACTGCTTGAGGACTGCTTGAGCCAACAGCACAGCTTTTGTTTACTGCCGTCCCCAAACTGACTCAATCAAAATTTATTTTCATCATTCTCATACGATTTTAGCTATGCTCAGTGCGTTGATTGTGATACCCCTGTTAGGCGCAAGCTTAATCGCAATTTTGCCGAAGGCGATCGCCCCCAAATATGCCCGCTCCATTAGCCTGATGGTCTTACTGATCACGATCATCTGGTCTGTTCTTTTAGGCGTTAAGTTCGATGCCAATCTTGCCAATTTGCAATTTGAGGAAAACTTCCCCTGGATCGACTCTCTCGGTTTGACCTACCGACTAGGGCTGGATGGCTTATCATTGCCACTGATTGTTTTGAATACTATCCTGACGTGGATTGCAATCTACAGCACGGACGAAACGATTCAGCGTCCTCAGATCTATCACGTCCTCATGTTGTTGCTTAATGCGGGAGTGGCAGGGGCGTTCCTGGCTCAAGATTTACTCCTGTTCTTCCTGTTCTATGAAGTGGAATTGATTCCGCTTTACTTTCTGATCGCCATCTGGGGGGGAGCGAATCGGAGCTATGCGGCCACAAAGTTTTTGATTTATACGGCCCTTTCTGGTGTCGTTATTCTGGCAGCCTTTTTGGGGCTGAACTGGCTCAGCGGAGCTTCCACGTTTGACTATGATGTCACCCGCAGTCAGGCACTGCCGTTAATTTCCCAACTCATCCTACTGGGAACGCTGATCGTCGGGTTTGGCATTAAAATTCCCCTGGTTCCCCTACATACCTGGCTCCCCGATGCCCACGTTGAAGCATCGACTCCGGTTTCGGTGCTGCTGGCTGGGGTGCTGCTAAAGCTGGGCACCTATGGCCTATTGCGATTTGGTATGGGTCTGTTTCCCGATGCCTGGGTTGTCGTGGCTCCCTGGCTGGCAGGTTGGGCGGTGGTCAGCGTGCTGTATGGAGCATTTACCGCGATCGCCCAAACAGATATGAAAAAAATGGTTGCCTATAGTTCGATCGGGCACATGGGCTTCATCCTGTTAGGCGCAGCCGCTGCAACTCCCCTCAGCATTTTGGGAACTGTGTTTCAGATGATCAGTCACGGACTCATCTCAGCCCTGCTGTTCCTGTTGGTTGGTGTTGTTTACAAGAAAACGGGAACCCGTGACATCACCATTCTGCGAGGTCTGCTCAACCCAGAACGAGGACTTCCTATGATTGGATCGATCATGGTTTTGGGTGTGATGGCCAGCGCAGGAATTCCTGGCATGGTTGGCTTTATCTCTGAATTTCTAATTTTCCGGGGCAGTTTTTCCGTTTTCCCGGTCCAGACGTTACTTTGCATGGTAGGAACTGGTTTAACTGCCGTTTACTTCCTGTTGCTGGTCAACCGCACGTTTTTTGGTCGCCTTCCGAGTCAATTTTCCAACTTACCCACGGTTGCCTGGTCAGAACGAGCCCCAGCCCTGATCCTGGCTGGCATTATTATATTTTTAGGATTAGACCCCGGCTGGTTAGTGCATTGGACGGAAGTCACCACAACCGCCATGCTTGGGATAGCCATTCACTAGTGACTAAGTCTAGGGCCAGTCCTTTCTTCCTTCTATATTTTTCCCCCATCCCCCTCTCCCTCCTTTCTCCCCCCATCCCTCTCACCCTTTTCCCATCATGGTCAGCACAAGCAAAAAATCTCCCTCACCCCATCCCCTAGAGGAAATTATCCGTCGCCTGGAAACTGGCGGAGCGTTGTTGCCTGATTCGCCCCAGAATGTGATGGAAGTCGTGGGTATTCTCAAGAGCTATGGCGTGGTTTTGGAAGCCTACTGGAAAAATCTGATTTACATTTCTGAGAACCAATTTCTGGTGCTATTTCCCTTCTTCAAGTACTTCAATGGGGAAATTTCCTTTGGTAAGCTGTTGCGCCACTGGTGGCACGATCGGATTAATTATGAATTTGCCGAATACTGCATGAAAGCAATGTTCTGGCACGGTGGCGGTAAGTTAGACGAGTATCTGGACTCTCCAGAGTTTCTGGAGCGAGTTAAACAAGTGACCCAGGCAAAGCTGCGGGGAAACTTTGTCATGCAAGGAATTGGGAAAGCCTTTCCTGAGTTTCTGCCAGAGCAGGTGAGGCAAATGGTTTATTACAGCGCTTTGGGGCAATTCTGGCGGGTTATGAGCCCGATGTTTTTAACCCTATCCGATCGCTACGATCAGGGGGAAATTAAAACCATTCCCGATGTCGTGGATCATGTGCTTCAAGGTCTGGTAGAAGCTGCCGACAAACCGATTACCTATGCGGTAAAAATCGGTGATCAAATGTATGACATTATTCCCAAATCCGCCGGGCTAACATTCCTTATGGATACGGCAGTTCCCTATGTGGAAACGGTTTTCTTCCGGTCTTTTCCGTTCATGGGAACCGTTTCTTATAACGCTCAGGCACGCCAGATATCGCCAGAAATCGATCGCTTTAGTTATGGGGCGCTCTACGCAGATCCTCTCCCGATTGGGGGCGCAGGCATTCCGCCAACCCTCCTCATGCAAGATTTATGCCACTTTCTACCACCCTATCTGCATGAGTTTTATATGCGATCGCTGCGGGGTGAAGCCGATATGCGTGTCAACATTTGTGGCAGTTTTCAGAAGTCTATGTTCTGTGTGACGACCGCTGCCATTCTGGGGTTAATGCCCTATCCAATGAACACTACTGATCCGGAACAACGCCAAGGAAATCGGGCATACCTGGAATCCTGGATGGATCGCCTGATAGAGTCACGCCTGCCCAGCGTTCAGGTTTGCGAAATGGTTTGATAGGCAAGGTATCCCCATTTAAAGAGCAACCACGACAGGTAGAACATCTGGAGGGGAGCGACGCCCCCCCCATTCCCATCTGCTCCTCTTATTCTTACCCCCTATTCTTTAAATGGGGATTAGGCAGCTTTTTGATGCGTCAGGTTCTGTTCCTGCATTTGCTTGAAAGACTGGTAGTAGAACCAGAGGTCATCCCCTGAACCGTTGGTCAGTCGTTTGGAAACCTTTTCCATGGGAAACAGACTGATGCCCTGAATTTGTAGGAGGATCTCGCTCTTATCCCGACTCTTCATAGCTACATTCCACTTGCCACCCTGGTTTTGCCGAATCACCTCTCCCACATAGCTACCCCAAACCAGCGACATTTCGACGATTTCTCTTTGGTAGGTGCTATGTTTCAGCAGCTTTCCCCAGGCATTTTGGGGTAGAAGTTTGTGTAGCCTATCCAAAATTATTTCGACTTCTTTTAGACTCTCTTCAGAAAAGTCTAGCTTTGTCTCAAATCGTTCCTTTGCCCAATGAACAGCAGCCTGAGCATAGGACTGGATTTCAGATGAAATACTTAGTTCAGACATACTTTAATCAAACAATGACTTTACTTATATCGCGAGTCCCCTTTGGATTGGGAAAGAAATTTTCCACCGGGAAAAGACTTTTACAACCCTGAGTTCACTACCAATTTAAAAAATGAAGGTTGCAGATGGGGGTGTGGGGGCTTCACCCCCAGCCAGGGGTTCCACCCCTGCATCCCATTCCCAATCTGCCCTGTTCGCTATTTAAATTGGTAATAAATGATCGAGGACTGCTATAGAATTGCCTGTTTAGAAGGTGTAGAACGACTGTAAAAATCATGAGAATTAAGAGGCAGGTAACTAATGCCTGAGTAAATACACTGGCCCCCCCCTATTCCTGATGCCTGATTTTTATCCGCCACGGTTGAACTCCCTTTTTGTCAGATTTTTTCAAGCGATCGCGCCGACCCTGGTTCATTGGATTTATCGAATAGATTTGAACCTGGACCAGGTATGCCTGGATCAACTCCTGGCATTGAAGGATCGACGATTGTTGCTTTTACCCAATCACCCCACCTTTCAAGATCCGATTGTCATCTTTTTAGTTTCGGCAAAATTTGGAAAACCGTTCTATTATCTAGCGGCCCAGGAAGTGTTCAAAGGGATTCTGGGTTCCTTTCTGCAGCAGATCGGTGCGTTTTCCATCCGTCGCGGCCTGGCCGATCGGGCCAGTATTGCCGAAACCCTGGACCTGTTAACTCAACCAGAGAGCCGTTTGGTCATCTTCCCGGAGGGCGGGTGTTCCTTTCAAAACGATACCGTTATGCCGTTTCGGGTGGGTGGGGTGCAAATTGCGTTTCAGGCACTCAGCAGGTTTGCGAAACGGGGAGAGGAAATCCCAGACCTGTACGTAGTTCCCATTAGCATCAAATACTACTACACCGAGAATATGGTGCCGGTGATTGAGCAGGCACTAACCCGGATGGAAACGGCCCTGGGGGTTTCTCCTACCGGAAATGACTACGAACGACTGCGGGCGATCGCGGCACAGGTTTTGGTCAATATTGAACAGGAATACAAGCTTGACACCCCCTCAAACAACCAACAGCCCTGGAATGAGCGAATTGTGGCTCTCAAGTCCCATGTTTTGCAGGAATGCGAACAACTCCTGGGAGTTGTTTCATCCCCTGGAGAACTTGTGCGGGAACGGGTTTACCGAATTCAATACGCTATCCGCAATAAAAATGATGCCCTCGCCGAAAAGGATCCCTTGGCAGGGGAGGAGTCTTCTGCAAAGACAATCGGCAAAAACCTCTGGAATTTGACCACCGTTGAAAGAGCCATGTTTCGACTGCTCAATTTTGACGCCATCTATGATGGTTATGTCGCTGCCAACCCCACCCCAGAAAGGTTTCTAGATACAGTCATACGCCTGGAACGGGAGGTGTTTCAGATTGACCAACCCCCCCCTAAAGGGCATCGACAAGCCAGGGTCAAAATTGGAACGCCCATTAATTTAAAGGATCACCTTGAGGCGTATCAAAAAAATCGGTCTGCCATTGTGGATCAGTTGGTGTCACAAATTCAGGAAACAGTACAGCAGAATCTTGATTTGTCGTAGGGGGGAATCTTGATTTGTCGTAAGTGGTTAGGTGAAATCAAATTAAAAATGATTTTGGGGTGAAGGGGTTCCCCCCCTCACCCCCCAGGGTGCAAAATTTATGATTTGCAACTCTAGGGCCTAACCAGCCTGTTTCTGACTGAAAGCTTTTGGTCCTAGCCAAAGGGAAAGGGTCCGACGTACAGCCACGAAGGTTTCCTCTGCCACGTATCGCCAGGTTCCCCGGAGTCGCCGCAGGACATCGAAGTAACACCAAAGGCGATCGTGCCAACTGATGGGCGCGTCTGAAACCACCTGCCAGTATTCCCGAATGGCCCGCCAGCTAGGAATCGCGATCTTACCTGCATTGGCTGGATTCCACCAAACGATATACTCATTCAAACACTGATCATTCCCCTCGGATATGATAGCTTCGGACTGTAAAGGGTGTCGTCTGGACAGGAAGAGGTATTCTGGGACGTCATAAAAGCGGCCAATCAGTGCGAGTTTGGTTAGCAGGACTAAATCCGCATCGCAGCAATCTGTAAAAAGGAAGGTCTGTTTTAGCACCTCGTTACGGATAACTCCAAAAATGTGGTAGCAGGAGTTATAAGTACAGAGCATTCCCCGAAACCGCTCCCGTGGATTCCAGGAATCAGCATGGAGTTTGCCATCTCCAAAAAGAGGTTTGAACAGGCGCTTGGTTAGATTTGCCAGGTTGGAAGCGGGAGGAATAAAACACCCATCCTTTTGATCTTCCAGCCATTCTCCATGTTCGTTAATTTTCCGGGTCCAGGAATGGCATAAAACGACCGAGGGATCCCGATCGAGCACTGCAACGCATTTTTCCAGGTAGGTTGCCGCCCGCACATCATCATGGGCCGCTAGCATAAAATATTCGCCTGTTGCCAGCTTAGCAACCTGGGTTTGATTCCAGGCGGCTCCCATATTTTGCTCGTTACGATAGTAGCGAATGCGGGAATCTCGAGCCGCATAGTCCAGGCAAATTTCCTGGGTCCTATCCGTTGAAGCATTATCCGAAATAATCAGCTCAAAGTCCTCAAACGTTTGTCCCAGAATTGAATCGATCGCCTCTCTTACATAATTTTCGCCGTTATAGATAGCCAACCCTATACTGACGCGAGGAGATTGACTCAACATACGCTTAACTCCTAAAAATCAAGTGAATTTTCCTGTTTGGATTTTTCTCTAGCAAAGGTATTCTTTGTCATTGCCCAACGATGCCTTGCAGTCATTCCAGATCCCTAAGTTAGTAGTGCAGAATTTTAGTAGTGCAGAATTAAGTAACACGCACTCCCAATTACACTGAAATTACGGGTTTTGGCACCTCAGTGCCCCATAGACAGAAGCATAGACAAGCAAACCGAGGCTAGCGATTGCTTGGAGCAAAGCTCCCCGATCTCCAACCCGCTAAAAAATAGATATTGCTATCCCGTTAGGCAAACACACTCAATAAATCACTAAATTTGGTGATTTTTATTGAGAAATCAGCAAGCTGTGAACGATTACATCAGGTCAACCCGCGTTGATAAAAGTACTTTTACAAAGTTTGCTGGTGCAAAATCAAGCGTATTTTTAATTGTTCACAAGATCTTAAAAATCAACCTCCTCTGCGTTGAGATCCGGGAAACGGTTTTGGAGCCCCTCGGACTGCTC
>JBAUTA010000938.1:0-3068 GCA_049581985.1 Kovacikia sp. | reverse complement strand
GCTCCGGTAATAACCAGGGTAAATTCGCCCTGGGGGGAGCGATCGCCGTAATGGGCGATCGCCTCTGCAATGGTTCCTCGCCAGATTTCCTCATGTAATTTGGTCAATTCCCTGGCCAACACGATTTTCCGGTCGTCTCCCAAGGCCACCAAATCTTGCAGGGTTTGGCGCAACCGGTGGGGGGCTTCATAAAAGATGAGGGTGCGCGACTCGGTTTTCAAGATTTCTAAACGGGCCCGGCGGAGTTGTGGTTTTGCAGGCAGAAACCCTTCGAAGATGAAGCGATCGCTGGGCAACCCGGAAGCCGTCAGAGCCGCAATTGCTGCACTGGGGCCGGGAATCGGAACGACTGAAATGCCAGCCTCGACACAATCCCTGACCAATTCATAGCCAGGGTCTGAGATACCTGGCATGCCTGCATCGGTGACGAGGGCGATCGCCTTTCCCTGGCGCAGACGCTCTAGCAATTCTGGCGTTCGAGAATGACGGTTGTGGTCGTGATAGCTGATTTGGGGCGTGCCAATCTGGAAATGATGCAACAATTTGCCCGTATGGCGAGTGTCCTCTGCGGCGATGAAATCGACTGCTTGCAAAATTCGCACTGCCCGGAAAGTCATATCTTCCAGGTTGCCAATCGGCGTACCGACAATGTAAAGAGTTCCTGGTTTAGGGGCAGATTGCATGGCGGATAAAAGATTGCATGGAGGATAAAGGATAGATGAAAGGTCAGGGAACTGAGGCAGGATCAGGCATGGGGGGATGGTAGTGTCATGCTTAGCTACAGAGGCTTACCCCTTAGCCTGTATGCCGTATCTGTAGTCCACATCCACATACAAAACCTGTGATGACTGGAAAACGAGGACTATTTGTTGGGCTAATAACGTTGGATGTTGTTTATCAGACCGAGACTTTTCCTGTTAGTAATCAGAAGCTGGTGGCATCAGACTACACGGTTGCGGCGGGGGGACCTGCGACCAATGCGGCGGTTGCCTTCAGTCATTTGGGCGGGCAGGCAACCATTTTGGGTGTTTTGGGTAAGCATCCGATGACTCACCTGATTTTGGCAGATTTGCAGGAGACTGGGGTGACGATCGCGGATCTCGCTCCAAATTATCCCCAGCCTCCTTCTGTATCCTCTATCATCGTTACCCAAACGACAGGAGAACGAACCGTTGTTTCCATTAATGCGGTTAACTATCAGATCAAGGCGGCAGATATTCCTGCTAACTGTTTAGAGGAGGTGGATATTGTGCTGATTGACGGACATCAGATGGAAGTGGGACGGGCGATCGCCGCTCAGGCGCAGACTCAAGGAATTCCCATTGTTGTCGATGGAGGAAGCTGGAAACCAGGCTTTGAAGCCGTGCTATCTCGGGCAACTTATGCCATCTGTTCAGCCAATTTCTATCCCCCCGGTTGCCAGGAGACGCAGGAGGTGATGGCATACCTTTCCCACTTAGGGATCTCTCATATCGCCATCACCCAGGGCGAAAGGCCGATTCATTATCGATACAGCGACCAGACAGCCGATCTGGAAGTTCCGTCAGTTAAAGCAGTGGATACCTTGGGAGCGGGGGACATTTTTCATGGCGCGTTTTGCTCTGCTATTCTGCAGCAGGGGTTTGTCGATGCGCTGGGCTCTGCCGCCAAAGTTGCCGCTCATTCGTGTCAGTTCTTTGGTCCCCGCCGCTGGATGGGCAGTGCCACAGCTCAGAGTAAGCTATAGCTATCGCCAGTTTGGTTAGGACTGAGGATTAAAGGGGGAGTGGGGGCGTTGGCCCCAACCAGGGGTTTCACCCCTGCACTCCGTCCTAACCAATAGGGCTATGGCTATATAGCCCTTTTCAAGGGTGTGAGGTACAGTGAGGGTGCTTCGCGCCCCGCTGTCACAACCCCCTGGCGCGCCCTACTATGCCTCACATTTCTGTACTTCACCCTAGTGCAAACCGCTATATCAGGTGAGGAATGGGGAGATGCAAAGACAACAGCTAAAGGCTAAAGAATACAACCAGGGCGTCTCTCATCTCTCATGTTTTTGAGGACTTTTGTTCAGACTCATTTCACAGATAGTGTTTTTTGGCGAAGAATTCCTGGAAACCTCTACAGGTAGCGTTTCCCAGGAATTCGTCTAAACTTCAATCAGGAGGTTGAATTGGTAACTTTGTTGGATAAGGATTTGCAGGAGTTGGTCGCGATCGCCCGTTCGATCGGTTGGGGAACGGCGGATGTTCTGCTGGAAGCACAACATTCAGATTTGGGGGTTGAGGATACGGGAGATGGTCCCGTGACTAAGGCAGATACGGCAGCGAACCGCTATATTTTGGATAATCTCCAGGCTGCGCTGGGGACTGAGGACTTTGGCTATCTCAGCGAAGAAACCTATAAAATCCAAAGCAATGAACGCTCAACCAAACCGTGGATTTGGGTAATTGATCCCCTCGATGGCACGAAAGACTTCATCCAGGGGACTGGAGAGTTTTCGGTTCATATTGCCCTGGTGCAGCTAGGTCGTCCAGTGTTATCGGTGGTGGCGTGCCCTGCAGCAGAAACCCTCTACTTTGCAACACTCCACGGCGGCACCTTTGCAGAAAAGCGGGATGGGACGATCACCCCTGTCAAAGTTTCCCAGCGAAATCGCCCTGAAGATCTGACGGTTGTTGCTAGCCGGAGTCATCGGGACCAACGATTTAGCCAACTTTTGCAGCGATTTCCCTGCCAAAAGCAGAAATCGATCGGCAGTGTCGGCGGAAAGATTGCCACAATCCTGGAGCAAACCGGAGATGTTTACATTTCCCTTTCCGGTAAATCTGCCCCTAAGGATTGGGATCTGGCTGCACCAGAGCTAATTCTGACGGAAGCAGGGGGGCAGTTCACGTACTTCGATGGTTCTCACCTTGAATATAATCAGGCGGATGTGAGCAAGTGGGGGGGAATCCTTGCCAGCAACGGTTGCTGTCACCAGGAACTGTGTCGAGCAGCAGCAGCAATTCTGGCAGATCTTGACGCGTAAGGAATTGTTTGTAGCCTCTCTTGATTTAAAAAGTTGATAATGGGGCAGATACCTGAGA
>JBAUTA010000937.1:0-2295 GCA_049581985.1 Kovacikia sp. | reverse complement strand
GGATAGTCAAGATCAAAAATTTCCTCAGGTAAGTTGATGAAGCAGCGACCTGTTTCCCGCAGCTTCACTAATGCCAGTGGATCAAGTAGCGTTAACGAAATGTGTTTGGTCAGTTCAAATTCCCGGCGGTTTTGTTCCAGGTAAGCGGTTTCCAGACGGCGCAGGTCGTACTGGAGTTTTTCACCGGACAGCAATCCTTTTTTTAGACTATCCCAATAGCCAAAGTTGATGTAGCTGCTATCTTGCACACCCAGTTCAAAGCGGAAGCAGCGTTCTGCTCTCTTCGCTAAATCGTATGCCAATCTATAGCTCTGGAAATATACACCCGAAATTTGTCCAATCTGCCACTGGTAGAGTTCTTGATTGGTGTACTTGGAGCGCATGAAGACATCGGTGGCTTTCGCGTTTTCGATCTGGATGACGTGGTTGTCGAGTTCTTTTTCCGCGATGCTAACCCGCAATTCGGCGGCAGCAATCGATATATCGATCTGCTCGGTTTCTTTTATCGCCAAGTCTTTCTGGAAATCCCACTCGTCTTGACGACGCTGGAAACCTGCCATAGTGCTAGCGATAGAAGCACCTTTTTCCAGTGCCCGTGAAATAGATGACAATGTCAATGCCGCATCTTCAGCAATTTCTCCAAATGTTCTACCGCCCGTTTCCGCAGTAGCGGTTGGGGATCCTCCAAAACCTGCGGCACCTATCATAAACTGAGGTACAACCTTTAGACCTCCAGATAGGGCATAAGCAATGGCAATGGCGGCATCGATTAGTGTTGAGGCGCTAGAAAGGCTGATAGCTACTATTTCTCCAGCATTCATGAATTCCCGACTCTCATAGTAATGCTGCTTGATTTGAGCTAGTTCCTTACTCTTCTTCACCCCCTCTAGATTGTCTTTTGCTTCTTCGATTTGCTGTTCTCGCACCGCTTTCACAGCCTCCAGCAAACGAATTTCCTGGCTCTGACGCAGCAGACTCATAGCTTCAGCATCTTTTTTCTCCAGTGCAACGAGCAATGCGCTGCCAAGGGCTTTCACGTCATTGCAGACCTCATTCGCTTTTTGCAGCAGGATATTGAAGCGATAGAGCGGCAACGGGGCATTCAGGTCAGCTAGGGCGCTGCTGATATCCACACCGCCTGCAATTGCTTTCACCAAGGCACCCGGATCAATTGGCGGTTCAAACAGTGCCAGTTGGCGTACTACGCCTTCAATATTCATGCAGTGGCGGATCTTGTAGAGGCGATCAGCCACTGTATCCCAATAGCCCAACAGCTTATCGTTCTGAGGAATGCAGAAGTAGAGCATCGGCAGAGGGGCTGCCTCCCCGCCATTCTGCCCATTCCCAGGTAGCACGGGGACAAGGTTTTCTACCTGCACCAAAGCATTTGAGAATTTGTCGAATTGGGTTTCTAACTCATTAAAGCTTTCTACAGGTGGCTTGGACTGGGGGGGAATTTTCTTGGGTCGGGGTCCAAGGATTTCTGCTGCCAGGATGTACAGTTGGGTTGCCTCGTTGATGCTCTCCATGCTGTCTTGACGAAACAGGTTGTCACCCCAGGCAATCAAGTTGTCCAGATATTTCATCACCACCGTTTTTTGATAAGCAACGGTGCGGTAATTGGCGATTCGGTGTGGCTCAAAGGGGTAGGTGCGCCAGTCAAGCACTTGATCTTCCAGGTCTTTTTTCGCCTGCGGTGAGTATCCTGGTACCGTCGTATCCCCTGCCAGCATTCTCAAAATATTGTCGATGCGCTGTTGGATATAAGTCTGGTCTGTGGTTTCAAAAAACGGCTTGGTAATCCAGTATTTGCTCATCAGTGAACCACCCGGGGTGGCACTTTCTACTCCGATTGGGTTGAAGATGAAGTGGTACCAATCCCGTGCCTCCTCAAAGCGCTGATTTTTACTCAACGAGTTGGCAATCAGCAAGGGAGCGTGGAAGAAAAGTTCCCAGTTATAGGGTGAGTAGGCCCCATCAGGCGTGAAGTCCACGACTTCCTTTGGATAAAAGGCTTCCGTCGGTGGCTCCACAACCCAAATAGTCGGCTGATAGGTCTGGCGGAAGCTAAAGCCTGAGTTCTTCAACTGGGTCTCCCGACTCATCAAGACGGGAATACCTTTGAGCGGTTTATAGACCAGTTTGGCGAAGTCACAAACGAAGGGATGGTAGTAGTTCTTGAAGTGGAACTGCCGGAACTGAAACAGGTAAAGCGACCATGCACCCAGGTAGTAGTGGAAAAACCGCATCACAAACCGCTTAATCAGGTTCTTAACCTGCTTGTCGGTGTATGGT
>JBAUTA010000936.1:0-3059 GCA_049581985.1 Kovacikia sp. | reverse complement strand
ATCCTAGTATGCACAACTCGCTGAACTCATTTGATAGTTTATTAACTGTAGCGGAGACAAGCCCCATCGACTCTACTTCACCTTTAGACACCATCGCCCCCCCTGTGATAGCACCAGTGATAAAGCCTAGCCACGAAACGGCAAAACCCTCTGTTCAACCGTTTGCTTACGATATTCCCCGATCGGACGAGCAGAGTCAGAAGGTACAGGCACTGCGGCAGACTTTGGAGCGACATCGAGGAGAACGGCAACTTCTAGTGTTGCAAGATTTTCCCGATCCCGATGCGCTGGCTTCGGGTTGGACTTACAAACTGATTGCCCAAAAGTATGAGATTCAGTGCGACATCGTTTACGCAGGCACCCTTAGCCATCAGGAAAATATTGCGCTGGTTAAGCTGACTAACCTGCCAGTGCAGCGATGGGCCTTACCTACCCTCAAGAGTCGGGATCTATCGGTTTATCAGGGCTGTACCCTGGTGGACAGTCAAGGAACAACTAGCCAGCTTGTACCGTCTTTAAGGGAGTTTGGTATTCCCATTACGGTTGTCATTGACCACCACAGTATGCAGGAGGATCTGAAAGCGGAGTTTGTGGACATTCGTCCCCATACTCGCGCTACGGCTACGATCTTGACCCAGTATCTTCAGGCTGGATTGCTGAAACTAGACAGCAATTCTATGGAACATATTAAGTGTGCGACGGCACTGATGCATGGTCTGCGGTCTGATACGAATGCCCTCAGACAGGCCAAGGAGGAGGATTTTCTGGCGGCAGCGTATATCAGTCGCTTTTATGACGCCCAGTTGCTGAATGCCATCCTTCAGTCTTCCCGCTCGAAGCAAGTGATGGATGTGATTGAGCGATCGCTGAAGAATCGCATTGTTCAGAATAACTTCTCGATCGCCGGTGTGGGCTATCTGCGTTACGACGATCGGGATGCGATCCCGCAGGCTGCAGACTTCCTAGTAACGGAAGAAAACGTCCATACGGCGGTCGTTTATGGCATTGTCCATGACGAAGATGAGGATCTAGAAGTGGTGGTGGGTTCGCTTCGCACCAACAAGTTGACCTTGGATCCGGATGAGTTTATTAAGGAGTCGTTTGGTCAGGATGCCCAAGGCCGGTATTTTGGCGGTGGACGCTCGCAGGCAGGCGGCTTTGAGATTCCCCTTGGGTTTCTTTCTGGCTTCACCGAAAGTCCCGAATACGCCAAGATGAAATGGAATGTCTTTGATGCCCAGGTCAAACAAAAGCTTTTACGTCTGGTCAACCCGGATCAGCATTATCCCAATGGGGTTGGTTAGGTGCAGGGGTTAGGTAGCAGGCAAAGGGAACTAACCAACTCAGGGGTTTAAGGGCAGCTTCACCACAAAGGTCGTGCCTGAATGAGTGTCCGTGCTGACTTGAATCTGCCCCCGGTGCAGTTCTACACATTTTTTAACAATGGCTAGTCCCAGACCTGTGCCGGGAATGCTGCCTACGTTGCTGCAACGGTAAAATGTTTCGAACAAATGGGCCTGGTCCTTTAGGGGAATCCCGATCCCTTCGTCTTTGACCTTAAACCTTGCAAACCCGTCACAACAAACCAAATCAAATTGAACATTGCCCCCTTGAGGAGAATATTTGGTGGCGTTGGAAAGTAAGTTGGTGAAGATATGACGCAACAGGGCGGCATCCATTTCAGCATGGGTACTATCTCCCTGGCAACTAAAGGTAATCGTGTGGTGCTTGCTGTTGCTGAACTGGATGGTTTCTGCAAGTTCTCGGCAAAATTCTTCTAAATCCAGCGGTTCAGGTTTGAATTTGAGTCCACCTGACTTCGTGCTACCTAGAGTCAGCACATCGTCAAGGAGATGGGTAATCTGGCTAATTGCTATTTTGATGCGCTCGAAGTACTGAGTTTTCTTCTCCTCTGTTAGTTCGTGATTGTAGTGTTGAAACAACTCGACGCAGGTGCGAATCATGGTTAAAGGAGTGCGGAGTTCATGGGAAGCCATGGAGATAAAGCTAGACCGGAGCAGTCCAAGTTCTTGCTCCCGCTCCAGTGCCCTGAGAATACTTTGCTCACTCTGTTGAAGCCGTTGCAGAATGTGCCCTCGTTCGATCGCATAGCGAATCGAACGGATCAGTAACTGCATGGTAATTTGATCCTTGACCAGATAATCCTGAGCCCCTCCTGCCATCGCCTGCACCGCCAGGTCTTCGTCATCCATCATGGTTAGGATGATGATAGGGATGTTGGGAATTGCTGCCCGAAATTCTGTGATCGTCTTGAAGCCATCGGAGTCTGGCAGACCGAGATCTAACAAGACCACATCAAAGGGTTGTTTCTGGCTAATCTCGATTCCTTCGTCCAATCGCTCAACATGGGTCAATTCCCAGCCTGCTTTACCTGAATGTAAAAATACCTGGCGCAGTAAGTTGGCATCGGTGGGACTATCTTCCACTAGCAGAACATGCACCGATATCTCACGCATAGGACGGATTAGTATTGCTTTGAGAAGTTCGTTCTAATTGAGAAGTTTGTGCTTAACCTGGCAATAGTTGATCTGGGATTCTGAACTACTCCCATGCCTCATCCTCTTCTCCATAAAAGGCAAAAAGGATTTGATTCAGAAGTCCCGTGCCCTTTTTAGGAGAGGGATTTAGGGCTTCGACGTGAGCGTGGCTATAGAGGTTTTTTCTTGCCTTTAGTATAAGGGGTGGCAGGTCTGCGCCTTCAGCTAGAGATTTTACCGCTGTTTTAACCCCTTAACCGAACGGCAGAGGCTGGGTAGTATTTTTACAGAGTAGCCATCGGATCATCAACTTGAATAAGTAGATTTACGGGTTTTTTTCGCAATAATCTAAATTTTTCTTTACAGTTCAAGTCAGCCTGAATGATTAGCTGGGTCAAAGGGGAATGGTTTTGCGGATGTAGTGAGAGTTTGCTGTTTCTTTACTACCGTCTTACCATGCCTAACCTTCCGCATGGCAGCACTGACGGATTTAGAATGCCTAACTTGCAGACAGTTGCATATAGCCCTTTTCAAGGGTGTGAGGTACAGTGAGGGTGCTTC
>JBAUTA010000935.1:0-3982 GCA_049581985.1 Kovacikia sp. | reverse complement strand
TCTCAACCTCACAGGCGTTGAGCCAGTTCTGGTTGACCTTCTGCCGATTGCCGAACGCGAAGGCTGGAGCTACTCCCAGTTCCTCGAACGTGTCCTGGCTGAAGCCGTCGCTCAGCGCAGCGAAAAGCGCATTGCCTCTCAACTTGCCCGTGCCCACTTTCCCTTTACTGCCACCATTGACTCGTTTGACTTTACCTTCAAACGCGATCTCAAACGCCAGATGCTCGGTCGCTTCCTCGGTCCTGAACTCGTCAGTGATGCTCGTTCCCTCATCCTGGAAGGTCCACCCGGAACCGGCAAAACGCACCTATGCATTGCCATTGCTTACAAAGCGATCCAGAATGGCTTTGTCGCTCGCTTCACGACCGCTGCTGCACTGATTAACGAGTTGTGTATTGCTCCCAATCGTACCCTTGCCCTCAAGCCCTACCTGCAACCCCCTGTCCTGGTGATTGATGAGATGGGCTATCTCGGCTACGGGGCAGGGGCAGCCGATGTCCTGTTTCAGGTGGTTGACCATCGCTACCATCAGGGCAAGCCGATTCTGTTTACCACCAATAAGCCCTTATCGCAGTGGGGACGGGTGCTACACGATGAGGAACTCGCCAAAGCCATTATTGACCGCACACTCCATCACGGCGAGTATCTCAAACTTACGGGTCCGTCCTACCGCTTGAAAGGACGCTCACTCAATCTCGAAACCCCGACATCCGAACCAGGGGTTGCCATCCCCAAGGAGCAACCCGTTCAAGCTGGGGATTGACAGTTCCTATCCGGTTACGCAATCTATAAAGGAGCCGCCATAATTTCCGGATCTTCCTCCCGATCTAGCTGACATAGTTTCCGGAATTCACAACCTTGCCGATCTACAAACTAAGTTGGGCAAATACCTGGATAATTGATTGTGGGAAAATTATTAACTACGTCTTTTGAGAGATTGCTATAAAGCAAATGACCAACGGTGAAAGATAAAGATCTATACTGCAATCAAATGAAAATCTTTAACTGATTTCAAGCACTAGTTTTTTCAGAAATTTACCCAATTGATCTATAGCTCAAGAAACGAATCAAACATGATTTCAAACAATAGACTGTCATGCTAATCATTATTAACAGATCATCTAACAAATCATTGTTGGCAGATGAAAATGTTAATCGAACACACACATAGGTAAACACATGGCTGACATTGTTGATACTGCCGTTAATGCTGGTTCTTTCAGCACCCTGGTTGCTGCTGTCAAAGCGGCTGGCTTAGTCGATACTTTAAAGGGGAAGGGACCATTCACGGTTTTTGCTCCGACCGACGAAGCATTTGCCAAGCTGCCAGCAGGCACAGTAGATGGACTCCTCAAGGATATCCCCCAGCTCAAGAAAATTCTGACTTACCACGTCGTATCTGGCAAGGTCATGGCAGCAGATGTCTCGAAGCTGAAGTCAGCTAAAACCGTTGAAGGTGAGGATGTGAAAATTGATGCTTCCCATGGTGTCAAGATCAATAATTCCACAGTCACAACTGCCGATGTTGCAGCTGACAATGGAGTGATTCATATCATTGACACCGTGTTGATGCCTGCTGCATAAGCAATGCTGAGATAGCCAGTACTATCGGGTGCATCCTAATCTTTTAGGGAGATAGATTCCACCTATTTCCCGACAGCGCGGGATGCATCCCAGCATATCCAGTTTAAATAAATATGTTTGATCAATGATCTGGAACTGAACAACCCTTTAACCTAAATTTCTAGGAGATTAATCATGTCATATACGGGTAGCAACGCAAAGCGGGACAAAATGCAGGAGTTGAGATAGCAAAGAAAACCCTTGCAACTGACGGCAAGGGCGCATATCGTACCTTGACGAGTTAAATCAGGGAACGATGTCAATCAATATACGGGAACGCTGCCAAAAAATCTTGCAATGTTTGTCTGAGAAAACCCATCAGAGCCTGCGTGCGATTGCAGTTGAAACCGGAATTCCGAAAAGCAGTGTGCATCGGCATCTGAAGGCTATAGAACGACGACAACAGTATGGGGAATCATACTTGTGGGAAACCGTAGAGGGATCTAATTGGCTGAGATTGCTGGTGTTTGCGGTGATCTACTGCTTTGGCATCAAAGCCGGCATTGGGGCAGAGAGTCTATCGGCATTTTTTCATCTGCTGCATCTGGAAGGACAGATCGGATGTTCAGCCAGTGCCCTACGGGAACTGGAGGTGCAGGTCAAAGCGCAGATCATCACCTATGGGCAAAGCCAATCTGAAGTGGCCACGGGAGCGCAACCCATCAGCATCTGCGTCGGAGGGGATGAGACCTTCTATGAATTGCCAATTTTGGTGGCGATGGAGTTAGCCAGTGGGTTTATCTTCACGGAAGCGGTCTGTGAGAACCGCACCTACCAGACGTGGTGGCAGCAAGTCAGTCAGTGGTTTAACCCTGAGCAATGGAACTGTCGGTTTCTGGTGAGTGATGAAGCAAAGGCGTTGGTCAAACTGGGATTAAGTGGCTTGGGGTGTCCCAGTCTGCCCGATGTGTTCCATCTGCTGTATGGCCTGAGCAAATCCCTGGGCAGCGCCATCGCCCGTCGGCGGGCACACCTGCAAAAACAACTGCCAGCTCTCCTGTCCAAACGGCAGGCGGTTTCATCGCCAGAAACCATTTCTGAGGTGGAAGCCCAAATCACGACCTTGCAAGCCCAACAGCAGAGTCTGGAAATAGACCAGCAAGACTATCAGCACAGCTTACACAGCCTTTCCCAGGCGATTCATCCGTTTTACCTCGACACCGGCCAATCCCAGTTGGGCCTGGAGTTGCCAGATCGCTTGCAAGCCCCCCTGGCCACCCTGGAACGGCTAAGTCACACCTATGCCCCAACCCAAAGTCAGGCCGCACTCCAGCGTTGGCAACGTCAAATTCCAGCCCTATCGATGACCCTCCATGCCTGGTGGCAGTGGGCTCTGGAATCGCTCTCGGCTCAAACGGACGACCCCGACCTCCAAGACTGGGTGCTGACGGCGCTGCTACCCTGGGTCTACTGGCATCAACAAACCCAAAAGACTCGCCAGCCCCAACTCAAACAGGGCTATCAGCAAGCCGCTCAGCAGGCACAAGCCCGGTTCCTGGCAGCTCGCTTTACCCAGACCCTGCCCCACCTTGAGCAACAGCACTGGATGGATTGGGCAATCTGGATGTGTGACAAGTTTCAACGCACGTCCGCTGCAGTCGAGGGACGCAATGGGTATTTATCGGCACTCCATCATGCCAATCGGGGCTTTACAGAACAGACCTTGAAGGTGCTGACCATCATCCATAATTTTGACTTGAAACGCGACGATGACACCACCGCTGCCCAACGTCTCTTTGGGAAACCCTTCCCGGATCTGTTTGAGTTCATTATGCAAAACATGGGGGAGTTGCCCAGACCCAGACGATTCCTAAAAGGGCGAAAGTCCAAAAAACCTACCGTACAAGCTGTCCCGGCTTAAGTTGCTACCCTGCCCCTGGATAAATCGCTTGCATGGCAAATGTACTCATGCCGACGCCGCATCCCAGATCCGCAATAGCTTGAGGTGCCTGTGGCAATGTTGGGATCAGGACATTATGGAAGCTTTGACGCAGGCGGGCGTCTCCCTGGGCCCCTGCATCTTTCCAGATCCGTGCATGGACGGCACGGGCGGCGACTTCCACTTCCCAAGCAGGATTCCAGCCCAGATTCCCTTCTTCGTAGGCGTGGAAGGAAGTGAGATAGTACTCTGGATATTCCAGGTTAGGGGTTTTGACTTGGGCTAAATCGGTGTCCCAGTCATAGGCTTTGAGGGCTTCAACTTCCGCCGTCCAATATACCCCGATCGACTCTGCCCGTTTGATCATCATCTGGCGTGCCTGGTGTTTTGCCAGATTTGCCAGGGGTTTGATGGCAAGAATGCCATTGACGAATTGAGAGGCGAGGCGAGGAGGGGAAAATACAGTTGTAGTCATAGTAC
>JBAUTA010000934.1:0-5250 GCA_049581985.1 Kovacikia sp. | reverse complement strand
GGCATGCGGAGTCATCAGATCATCCAGCGCTCCCGTATACCCGCGATTAACGAGAATCGAGGCGGTTTCTGCTTTCCGCAACATCAGTTGATCCCCTCGCTCAACTAGCCCCTAATTCCTCCATTAGATAGTGTTGCAGACTTCGGTCTTAGCGTTGAATTGGGGATAGAAGGGCTAAAGGCCTTTGCTAGCACAACGGTTTGTGATTTTGGTAAGTAGCTCGATGACCTATAGGGAATAAAGCATGAAAGTATTTGGTTTTGGCTTGCAAAGTGCTGACGGCCTGCTAGGCCCGGTTACATTCGAGCGGAAGGATCTCCAGGCGGGGGAAGTGGCGATCAAGATTACCCACTGCGGTGTCTGCCACTCCGATCTGCACCAGGCCCGCAACGATTGGGGGAATACCCGGTATCCCTGCGTTCCAGGGCATGAAATTATCGGTGTCGTCTCTGCCGTGGGTGACGGGGTTACTAAGTTTAAGGCAGGCGATCGCGTGGGGGTGGGCTGTATGGTCAATAGCTGCCAGGTCTGCGACCCCTGTAAGTCCGGTGAGGAAAACTATTGCTCTGGTCCTAAAAGTTGCACGCTGACCTACAATGGCTCCAAAATCCCGGACGGCAACAACACCTACGGTGGCTATACGACCGACATTATTGTCCGCGAGGAATTCGTACTACGGGTTCCCGATGCTCTCGACCCTGCGATCGCGGGGCCGATCCTCTGCGCCGGGATTACGGTTTATGCGCCGATGAAGCATTGGAATCTGCAAAAGGGACAACGGCTCGGGGTCGCTGGCATTGGCGGACTAGGCCACATGGCGGTGCAGATCGGTAAAGCCCTCGGGGCCGAGGTGGTAGCGTTCACGCGCAATGCCGATGCCAAAGACGAGATTCTGAAGTTGGGAGCCGATAAAGTCGTCATCTCCACTGACGAAGCCCAAATGCAGGAGGCCGCCCAAAGCCTCGACATGATGATCAACACGATCCCGGTAGCCCATGATATTGCGCCCTATATTGCTCTGATGCGGCCCAATTCGGCTTTGATTATCGTCGGAAATATGATCAGTTTTCCGGAATTTTCTCCAGGGCCGCTCGTTTTCAACCGGATTACCCTGGCCGGTTCACTGATTGGCGGCATCGCTGACACTCAGGAAGTTCTCGATCTCTGTGCGGAGCATCATATCTCACCCAAGATCAAGATGGTCAGCATCAATGAGATCAACGAAGTATTCGATACCCTGGCCAGCGCTAGCAGTAGCAGTTTTCGCTACGTGATTGATATGGAGACTCTGCGGACTCACGACGCCATTGGTAGCGAAAAGGTGACTACGATTCCTAATCCAGATCGTGGTGCCGTTGTGGGTTAGCCAGACATTGCGTCGGGTGGGTGATGCCCCACCCGACGCAATCCCTACCCAGGGAAGCATTTTCGCCTTTGAATAGCCCCCAGCTACTTACTGCTATTTGTTAACTATGCATGTTCAATGGTGGGTCTGCTTAATTCTGAGCATCGCTGGACTATTTCTGAGCCTCTGGATTGTGGTTCCGGCACCGATTTTTTCTCTGTTGCCGCTTGCCGTTGGGGCACCGGAGATCAGTCCCTTACTTTTTCTGAGCAATGGCGTCGTGCTGGGGCTTGCGCTCCTACAACGATCACAATACTGGGGTCGCCATCTTGCAATCGCCTTAAGCGTGATTGGACTCATTCTCAGTAGCCTGCCCATGCTTCGCCTATCTCCTACCATACAGCAGGCGGATCAAATGATGCACACTGCCCTGGGCAATCACTATCTGAAGCAAGTTCCCAGGGATCAGCAGGCTTCCTTTCGGGCCCACCCTTTTGTGTTAGCTGATCTATTCAGAGGCGTGCCAATTACGCCGGTTCAACCAGAGCGGCAGTCCTTTCTAACTCTGGACAAAACTCGCCTGCCGTTGGATATTTACCAGCCCTCAACCGATCGGTTGCATCCGGCGATCGTGACAATTTATGGAGGTGCCTGGCAGCGCGGAGAACCAACGCAAACTGCAACCTTCAACCGTTACATGGTCAAGCAAGGCTATGCGGTTGTGGCGATCGACTACCGGCACGCCCCCCGACATCACTTTCCCACTCAATTGCAGGATGTACAGGCAGCCTTGCAGTGGATTACCCAAAATGCTGCCGCTTTGAAGATTGACATTAACCGCATGGCCCTGATGGGATGGTCAGCGGGAGCGCACCTGGCGCTGCTGGCGGCCTATCAGTCAGGGACCCTTCCCATTCAAGCGGTGGTCAGCTACTACGGTCCCACTAATTTAACGGCTGGATATTACGATTTACCCCGGCCTGACCCGATCCATACCAGAGCTGTATTAGAAGCCTTTTTAGGGGGAACTCCGGCCCAATTGCGGGAACAGTATGAGCAGGCTTCTCCCGTTCACTATGTCAGGCCTAGGCTGCCCCCCTCGTTGCTAATTTACGGCAATCAAGATCATGTGGTGAAATCAGTTTTTGGTCAGCAGTTATACGACCAGTTGCGATTAACTGGTAACACGGCGGTTTGGATCCCGCTTCCCTGGGCAGAACATTCCTTTGATGCCGTCTTTCGCGGACTGGGGAATCAGGTTGCGCTGTATTATACAGAGCGATTTCTAGCATGGGCACTCCGATAATCAAACAACCTCTCCGCCATGGTCAGCCTTCACAAAATTCTTCTGAACCCGGTCAGGGTTTGGGTATACTTGCCAGTTATAGCCCTACGCAAGCGTGTTATTACTCCGGCAACTATTGTCAATGCAGGGCTAACCACACTAAATGCTTTAACTGCCTGATAATCCAGCTTTTCAGGTTGCATTTCATTTCATTGCCGAGGCAATAGGACATTGGAATTAAAGGGGGTGGGGGGGCGAAGCCCCCAGCCAGGGGTGGAACCCCTGCACCCCGTCCTAACCTATAGGAGTAATGCTATATACTCTCAATAAAAGACTTGGTTTTTGGATGGAGACACCCTCGGCGGTTGATGATGTTTCGCTGCTCATACGAATTGCTCAGCGCGATCAAGCCGCTCTGTCCCTGTTTTACGATCGCTATGCCAAAGTCATTTATGGGTTAGCCCTCAAAAGCCTGCGATCAGTGGAAGAAAGTGAAGAAGTTGTGTTGGATGTGTTTGCCCAAGTTTGGCGCATTGCAGATCGCTACGATGTCCAGAAGGGTAGACCCGATACCTGGCTGTTTACGCTGGTCCGTAGTCGCATTTTTGATCGCCTCCGCAAATTACAACGAACCAGCCCTTCTAAATTGATATCGATCGATGAAATAGAGATCCACCCGAGGGCAGATTGCGTAGACCTATTTGAAGAAGCCTCAATCAGAGAGCGCCGTAGTCAGGTTGTGGCGGCTATGAAGACCCTACCAACTGAGCAACGGTTTGTCCTGGAACTGGCCTATTATCAAGGATTAACCCAAAGTGAAATTGTGGCTCAAACAGGATTAGCGTTGGGAACGGTTAAAACAAGGATTCGGTTAGGATTAAGTAAATTAAAGTCTACTCTTGGCTCAAAGGAGGGCTTGTAAGTAGCTGGGTGCCATTCAACTAAAGATGATTGTGGGGGTGGAGGAGCGGGAACCCTTTACCTGGGAGCAATCCTCCCAATTCCCCCTTCTCCTCATGCAATGACGCCTACCTACTTAGCATCGGAATCATGAGAATACTTCGAGGCGAGCGTGAATATGGACCCTGAAAACTACTGCTTTTGTGAATTGGCTCCCCTTTACACTCTAGATTTGCTGAGTGAGCCGGAAAGAACCTGGGTTGAGCAGCAGGTGAAGGAGTGTCCAGAACTGGCAGAAGAACTGTCTAGCTACAGATCTGCGGTTACTGAGATTGCTTACAGTGCCCCAGTTTCGCCACTTGCAGCCGATTTGAAAGCCCGCTTATTTGATCGCCTTGAACTTAACTCTCCACCTTCAGATACGATTTCTGGTCAGAGAGCGACAACCCATCTGGCAATCCGTTCGCAAGATTTGAAATGGCAACCGCATTCGATTCCAGGCGTCATGATTGCGATCGTTCATCGGGATGAAGTAAAACGGGAGATCGTTGGTTTTTTGCGGGCTGAAGCGGGCGTCTGCTATCCTTGGCACCGTCATGCGGCGATCGAAGAACTTTTCATGATGGAAGGGGATCTAGTGATTGGGGATGAAGTCTACGGAGCCGGAGATTACATTCGCTCTAATCCCGGTTCCGGCCATGCCCCCTATACAAAGGGCGGGTGTCGGTTCTTCTTCCATACTTCAATGGATGATGAATATCCTGAACTGGCAACTGTGGCGTCTGTTGGCAACTAATCCTCCGCTGGGGAAAACCCCCCGCGATCCCTCCGCTAGGGCTGCTACCGTATACATATCTTGATGTTAACCCTACTCCTCTGCCGGGGGACTTCCCCCCAAGGAGTCAGGCCCAATCCACCCTAAGCTTGAACCTGAGATGGAAGCCAGGTTCTGATCACGGCCCCAGCCTCGAAACGCAAGCCAGGATTTCGTGTGGAGGGGGCCTGGGGGTAGGTTTGCCCTTGCCAAACGGTAAGGGCGAATATCGTGACAACAGTCGCCAGGTTAATAACTTCCTAAAAACTGCCAACCAGAATAACAAATGTAAAAATACAAAACAGCCCGATCAGGACTGCGTAGATCGTTACATAGGGGGCATGGTTAACCTGTGCTAAATACTGATTCACTCTTTCGTCTTTTTCTTCAGGGTGCCAAATCATCGGTTTCATAACCTACACCTCTCTAGCTTGTTAGGATCGCGAATTAAATAGCATCAACAACTTCGATCGTCAGAGCTTAGAATTCGGCAGATATCCTGTCGGTCATATAGCGATCCTATTTGGGTTGTGAGCAAGGATTCCAGTAGAATCCTTGCTCACACCGCCTCTCAAACTCATAACCGATTTAGGACTGCTATAGTAAGGCTTTTGCCTAATGCTAAGCCCCTACAGCTGATCAGGTTTATTTTGTTCTCATTCCTTAGGGCACATGATTTTGCTGCTACTTCAAGTCTAAATTGCTTTTTGTCGCAGCTTAAAAAAGCAAAAGAATCTTTAGTCTTATTCTTAAAAATTGATGGTTCTGGTTACCCGCAACTGGGGTGATCCGTAGACGGGACTAACTAATATCAATTTCAAAGAATAAAAATACAGATTGGGGAGTGGGAGCAAAGCCCCTAGCCAGAGAGTTCACCGTTCGCCTGAGTCGCTCGTTGATTTGAAC
>JBAUTA010000933.1:0-7479 GCA_049581985.1 Kovacikia sp. | reverse complement strand
GCCACAGGCTCACCGTCGCTGCTGGGGTAGACAATCTGAGTGGGCGGGGTTGTGATGGCTGTCATGGTGATTACCCGCGGGAAAAAGCAACATCTTGGTGCCGCTAGTGTTACAAATACTAAATTTTGCAACAGGGGAGTTTAGGGGCTTCGCCCCCAAGCAGGGGTGGAACCCCTTCACCCCCTTCAAACCTATAATTTTGTTGTACCAGTGTAGCAACTTTATGTCGCCTGCAGTTGATCTAGCAAGCCTTCCACGTACTTAAGGGCAGCGTGAATCGTTGCGGGATTTTCCAGATCCACATCCACGTATTGGCGGAGAGCTTCCACCTGGTCCATACTGCCGCCTGCTGCCAGCAGTTCCAGATAGCCAGGGATGAAATCTTTACCAACTTGCAGGTACTTTTGATAGCAGGCAAGGCTGACGATATTGGAAGCGGTGTACTGATAGCAGTAAAACGGTTTGAAGTAGATATGCCCAACACGTGCCCAGTCATACTGGTGTTCCGGTAAAACTTCTACCGCATCACCGCAGAGTTCCTGGTAAAGCGACTGCCACTGCTGATTCACGAATTGCTGATCAAAACTTCCCTGCATGGCGCGATCGTGAACCGCCAACTCCAACCGGCTAATCGTGCTCTGCCGAAACAAAAGATTAAGCTGATCTTCCAACTGACGGGTAATCAGGGATTTTTTCAAGGCGAGATTATCACCAGCGGTTTTTAGCAGGTAGTCCAGCAGCAGTAGTTCATTAAAGGTAGAGGCAATTTCTGCCAGTACCATGGGCGGATTGCTATTGAAGTAAGACTGGCGATCGCCAATCCAGGCAAAGTGCAGTCCATGCCCCATCTCATGGGCCAGGGTGAATAGGGAATTGTAATCGTCCGTATAAGACAGCAGCAAATAACTGTGTTTGCCGTAGGTATAGGAGCAGAACGCCCCACCCCGCTTACCCGGTCGCACCTTGGCATCCACCCAGCTTTTTAAGAAAAATTCCTCTGCCCGCCGCGCATAGTTAGGGTCAAATTGATCCAAGGCTGCCAGCAGGGTTTCAACACCAACCTTATAGGAGATCGGTGGAGTACTTTCCGTGGTCCAGGGCGCATAGACATCGCAGGTACGAATTTTTTGCCCCAAGGCTTTGCCTTTGAGGGTGTAGTAACGCTGCCACAGATCGAAGCGATCGCGGGTTCCCGCCATAATCGCCCGAAAGACCGGTTCGGAAACCTCATCCTCCAGCAGTTGCTTATCCAGGGTGGAGGAATAGCCCCGCATCTGGTTCTCAATTTTATGATCCTGCGACACCGTATTGAGAATGAACCCGTACAGCGAATTATGCTGCTTCATGACTTTACGAACAGACTGATAGGCGTTGTAGCGCACCGCTGCATCGGGATGGAATAGCAGCGCCCCCAGTTCGGCTTCGGTGCTGGCGGCATTACCATCCGGTGTCATCACAGCTTCATATTCCTGCTCGCCCAAATGGATCGATCGCAGTTGAATAAACGCCTGTCGCCCGGTCAGGCTATCCTGGTTGCGGGTTTGCTCCACTTCTTCGGATAGGGTATAGGGGCGGAACCGGGCAATGTTACTGAGATAGTGGCGATAGTTCTGGAGTGCTGGTGCCGTTTTCAGGTCGGCAAATTGCGTCTCAGTTAATCCCTTCAATTCCAGGTCAAAAAAGAGGAGTTGATTTTCCACCTGGGTGAGGGCTTCCATTACCTTGTCGAGAAACTGTTTTGCCGCCGCATTGCGCGTATCCGCAGAAAACACCAGGGATGGAAACGCATAGAGATAACCAGACTTCTCAGCGATCGCCTCTAAGGCTTGAAAGCAACTGACAATTTGTTCTGGGGTTAACTCCCGAACATGACCCCGATACTGATCTCGAAACGCGATCGCCGCCTGCTGCAAACCTTCTAGATCCTGCGTCAATTGCTGGTCATCAAACCCAGCATAAAGATCGGCCAAATCCCATTCCTGAGGGCCATTGAGTGTGTCAAGACGGGCTAAGGTAGGCTGAACCAAGATGGGAACTCCTTTTCCTATAAACGGCTTCCAAGCTGAAACAAAGAGTGCTGATTGCATCTCATTTCCCACTCTAACACGAAATCATTCCGACTTCGCCCATCTATTCGGAACTCGTGTTTATAGCCCTTTTCAAAGATGTGAGGGACGGTGAGGGCGTTAAGCGCCCTCACCGTCCCTCACATTTCTGTACTTCACCCAAGTGCAACCCGCGATAAGAAAAAAAATTGGAAATCTTGCTTAAATGCGACTTGCACCGCTAAAGTTAAGAAAGATGTCGATTTCGACACAAAACTTATACATCTATCTAGAGACCCAGATTTTCAGGGAGTAGGTCTGTTCGGGTAGGGCAGTGGACCTGGAAGTAGACCTGGAAACCAGGCAAATTCTAAGCAAGCAACAATTAGTTTCTAATCATCCAATCAAGAATCCCCCAAATAATCGAGAAAACGTTTGATATCCAACCCAGGAGAGAATGAGCTTATTTAACGCAAGTGAACCGCTGCTTCGCAGTAAACAAGAAGAACTAGACATTCAGGATTTGCAGGGACTTTTACGCGTTCATTGGAAAATTGGCAATACTCAGCTTTTTTCGGCTTTTTACACCCGCATTGATCAGGTCTTTTTACTCTGGGGCCTGATTAGCGCAGCAATCTTTGCAACGGCTCAGTTTATGCCACTGAGTTGGAGTTTGCAGGCAATCTTGTGGTCTGTCCTGACTATCGTTGGATCCCTGGGAATGGTAGTTCTGGCGTGGTTTTGGGTCAAGGTAGAACGACTTTGCTGGGTAATTTATGCCTGGGTTGTGCTGATGCTCTTTGGTTTGTTGTTGACTGACCTGGGCATCTTCTTCAGTTGGGGATTCGTTCTTCTGAATCTTTGTCCTTTGTGGCTGGGTTTGAGCGCGATTGGTTACTTCTGTACGGGTTGGGGATTGCGATCGTGCACCTTCCTTCTGGCTGGAATGCTACATTTAGCGGGTATCTGGATCCTGTCACACAGTGGCGGTTGGCAATTCGTCACAACCGGAGCCATCATGGCAGGAACCCTGTTTTTTCTAGCTGAAGTGCAATGGGACATGCGCCCCCCCCTGGAAACAGCACTGTTGACGGTTGAGCAAAAGCAATTTAATCAGGAACAGTATCGGCGCAGGCAGTCCACTGCCACCAGGCAGTCTGATGCAAGGGGATATTTGTTCTAGCCCCACTCGTTTACAAAACGCCAGGAATCTAGCAAGACTGTTTTGCAGGGTTGAAGACCCTCAAAAACAACCGGACTCGGAGTTTTGTAGATTTGAGTTCCCTCTCCAACCGATCCTGACGGACTACCAGAGTCAGGAAGAGCAGGGGCACTTGCAAAACGTCTATCCGCAGGCAGGCATTCTCAAATTTTGTTTCAATCGGGGGGGCTAACCTACAGTTTTCAGACTTCTCACTTAGGATTGAAGTATCACAATTGGGCTTCTTGTAATCTTGTTCTAGTTAAGAAAACCGCATAGTGCTGCTACAGAGTGTTGCTACAGACGTTGTGCCGCTGTGGTCTGTGAACATGCCTCGAAGGAGAGCGTCGTCAGAGGTGTGGGCAACATAACAGCACAAGTCTGAATGTGTAAATCCGGATGGTGTGGAGTTTTTGTCGCTTCCTTCACTTTGTTGCTGCCAACGGGAGGTTAAACCCTCCACCAGAGCGGTCAGAGGTAGTGAACATTCGGCTTACCTGCATTTGCCTGTTTCTGATTGGGTTGCTCATTTTAACTGGGCAACCGATGGTAGCCTGGGCATCCACTTTAGGGCCAATTAGCTCTCCATCTAAGCTAGGGGGCTTAACCTTAAGCCTTCTAACTCAGCGTGTCAGAAAAATCACCTCCCATTTAGGAGCCTTGCAAGCAATGGCACCGGAAGTAATGGAAGCACTCATTGATCAAGCCAGGGATAGCTGGATCGCGGGTAATGCTGAAGCCTTTTCAGCCCTGTTTGCCCCGGATGGTGAGTTTATCGTTCCGGGACAGCGTTGGGTTGGACAGGAAGCCATTCACCGGGTGGCGGCTGAATTTGCCGCCACTCATTCAAATGTTGAAGTTAGCATTCATACCCTTGTGCTGGGAGATGGGCAGGCCGTTGTGGAGTGGGTCTGGAAAGATGTGGAAACGGCAACAGGCTCTCGGACTGAAGCAGAGGACGCGATCGTGGTCGATTTCAAGGCCGGAAAAATTACCCGCTGGCGAGAATATATTGATGCAGAGTCACCCAAAGCCAACAAATAGTGAAATAACCAACAGCCCAAGACTCGTTTGATAGCATTCCCAAATTTATCCCAATTTGAATTGAAAACAGTGCAAATCCAACCCCTCCCAACCTCCCCTTAGCAAGAGGAGGTGCTGTAGGCGGTGGGGTAGATGGGCAAGGTTGATAGTTTAAATCGGTATTATTGGGTGAGAGGGGGCAAGGGGCAAAGGCTCCCCTGCCCGCCTTATGTTCCATTAATCCTTGTGCTCCATTAATCTGTAAGCTGCTGTCAACTAAAACGTAAATGTCGTCCGGATGACGGGCGTATAAACCGTCCGGTTTTCGCTAAACCCTTCTGGGTTGAAGATCACAAACAATCCCGGTGTCAGGCTGATATTGTCAGTTAGCCGGAAGTTGACATATCCTTCCAGTTGATAGGGAGTGTCATTTTCAGGGGCAAAGGCTCTGCCACCTGTTGCAATCCGCGATAGGGGACGCCCAAACAGAATTCCAGCGGAACCGCCTTTTGTGATCACGTCTTTAAAGTGGACTCCCACCAACCAACTGATAAAGTCGGTAGACGCATTAACCCGCACCAGATCACTAAAGATGTAAGTGAAGGAGCCAGCGAGGGTGACTGTCGGATTTAGTCGGAAGGCGACGGTCGCGCCAAAAGTGTCAAGCTTGATGCCCTGATTGGCAACCGCTCCCAAAAGTGAACCATTTGCCCTTGCCAACTCCGTCGCATTGGGGGCAAACAAAACAGAACCAATATCCGCAGACGCCAACCCCGTTCCTAAAATATTGATCTGGTGATAGCTGTGGGCATAGTTCAACCCGATATCAAGGCTCTTAAACGGCTTAATCGTGAGCTGGGTTGCGGCAATATAACTGCCATTGAAAAGGCCCGCTCCCAAGGGCGTACCGGGAAATCCTTGATTATTTGGCAGATTTGCTTGCACCGCTCCGTATAGCGCTCGCAAATCAAAGGTATCTGAGAGATTGAAAATAAATCCGGCAGCCGATGCCAATCCGGTTTGCGAAGTTCCTCCAGAAACCCGTTGCGCGGCTGGCAGAGTACCAAAGCGAGAAAGCGCCCCCTGCCCTTCACTGGCAAAAGGCAAAATCGCCGGAAACGCATCAGATACTTCCGCATTGGTGCCTGCAAACAAGGTGAACTTGTTAGCGATCGGAAAAATGTAGAGTAATTTATAGATGCTGACACTGTTACCGCCTCCCGCCACTGCCAGATTTTGGGGATTGACCGTTGGAAACTGCGGCTCGTAAGCTAACCGCACATTACTGGCATTGCCAAACAGGACATCACCATAGCCCAGCGTTCCGGCAAGGCCACTGCCCGTTGTAAATCCTGGAATTGCCGCACTTGGACCTCCCCCAAAGTTATAAGCCTGGAGTCCTGTAATCAGTAAGTCCTTGCCTGTGAAGCTGGTTTGCAGATTGAGCCGGACGCGATTGTTAAAAACAACCTGAGCATCCCGACCCGCACCTGGAATTGCTCCAGTAGCTGGATTGGTATTGTTGATGAATGCCAGGTTGCCACCCCGATAGGCACCGTAGGCGCTAGCCAGGCTAAAAATTACTTCCCCACTTAGTTTGGTAGTGGTAGAGAACTGTTGCTTCTCCAAGGTTGCTGTCCGGGCTTCTAAGGCATCAACACGCCCCCGCAGAGCTGCCAATTCTGCGGCAAATTCCTCTTGCAGCTTTTGCACACCAACCAGATCTTCCTTTTTCACCAGATCAGCAGTTGCAGCTGCCAGCAGTTCATTAATCCGATCCAGGCAGGCATTTAAACCAGCGGCAAATTCATAGCGGCTGAGAGCCCGATTGCCGCGATAGGTTTTGTCAGGATAGCCGACAATGCAACCGTAGCGTTCGACCAGGGATTGCAATGCCTGAAATGCCCAATCCGTTGGCTTTACGTCTGAGAGCTGGGATACGGAGGTGACCTGGGCCATCGAATCTTTTGGAGCAACCGTTTCTAAGGAATTAACCGCAGGAATAGGGGTGAGATCGCTCTCTGCTGGAGGCATGGCCTGGGCGATCGGGGCTGGGGTCTCCGCAGTTTTTTGCTCAGTTTTTTGGGACGCAGTATTAGGCGAAAATGGCTGTGCTAATTCAGCGGCCCTGGCATTTAGGGGCTTCAATATCAAAGAGCCAGCCAGCAAACTAGCCAGACTCAGAAATGAGGCGCACGTAATTGAGTTATCCAGACTTTGCTTAATGTTCACAATCTCTCCTCACGGATTCCTAATATGGTTACAGACTCGGTTCCCCGCACAGACCCATCCATCAGACCAGGGGATAGGGAAAAATAGACGCGATCGTCCGCGCCAGAATAGAGCTGTGTCTTGCAAAAAAAGAACGGCTCTCTGGATTCTTAGCAATCAGTGATGGTGATGACTAAGAGCGGTTGATTTTGAGATTTTCGTAGCGGATGAAAGAGCAACATAGGGGGCTCTTTCACCGTTAATTACGAAGCGATTTAATTACGAAGCGATCGGAAAATCGTTGTCAATCACTTTCCTCAACACTCTTCGTCAAATCAAATACATTAGACACCATTGCTCAAAACTTCTTGGGACACCATCATGCTTGGGTAGAAAATCAGTCGGAAACTTTGTTTGTAATCGGATTCTACCTTCTAGCAAGGCCTTAAGGGATTAGACAATGTTTTGAGTTTGTGATGGTTCTAATAACATTTAGTTAGAAAATAAATTAAATTGATGATCTAACAAGGCAATAATCTATACCTGGCTATTACGTTCCGGTTGAGATTGGGAAAGTCCTTCCTCGCCGCAGAAAGTCCTTCACAAGCCCGCCTTTTCACAAATGCAGGGCTGCTATATTGATAGCTATTTATAGAATCCAAAGATTAAATTCAATGTCACCCCAAAAATGGTCAATAGGGTTTTAACCATTGCCCATGCCCCATTGACTGTTGGGCCTGACTCCTTTCCTTAGATTCTCGTCCCATTAGCCTTAGAGGGTGTTTTAAAAGCTAGGGGTTGTGATGTTAAGTACTCAGCGATCCCCCCTAGCCCCCCTTAAAAAGGGAGAAAACAGGCTTGAAGTCCCCCCTTTTTAAGCTACGGTGTACACACAAGTTATCTGAATCTAGCTAACGCTGGGCTTGATCCTCCCTAACCCTCCTTAAAAAGGAGGGAACCGGATCGGAAGTCCCCCTTTTTAAGCTACCGTGTACACAC
>JBAUTA010000932.1:0-1877 GCA_049581985.1 Kovacikia sp. | reverse complement strand
GGCGCTATGAGGGGCAAGAGTTCAACTTTCAGCAGACCAAGACTGGAGTGGACGTTCATCTCAAGGATGGAACGCCCGTTTATACCGATGGGAAGCTCAATCCCGAAGTGGATGGTCGTTTTACTTTTCGCCTAAGCAAGATTCCAGAGAATCTGGGGAAGGTCAAATCGGACATACAGCAGCAGTTCACGGCACAGCAGTATCAAAAAAAGTCACTGGAGAGTCCGGGGTTTAGTCGTTGATGAACAATCAAAAAACTCTACTCGCTGATTTCCTGGACTGGAAGGGTACCTATCGGGCGCTCCCCCCAATCCATCGCTTTATCTTCCTCGCGTTGATTGGGATTGAACTCGATAGTTACCTCATGCTGCTGACGGATAACCTAGCGACCGAAGGGAGTTTCGGGATTCTGGAGGTCACGTTTCGTCTGACGCATATCCCGCTGGTGGCGATCGCCGTCGATCTGCTGTTCACCGTTGGGTATCTGTATCTGTCGTTCTGGTTTCTCAAGAAAGGTCTTGAGAATGGGGATAAGTTCGCCTTGATTTTATTCGGCATAACGCTGACAAGCACGACCTGGATTGGCCTGATATTGAACTAAAACGCTATGAAAACTATCCTCTACAAAATCCCCTTGTCTGAAATTCCCTTTTTGTTGAACCAGATTGGGCAAGCGTATTACTGGCTTCCTGCAAGTTCAAAATTGCTTTACTGGGATGGGCATATCCAGAAGACCGACCATGAGGTTGGCGATGACCCGCTCTCAACGCTGCCAGAGTTGCCCATCTCAGGTACTATCCTGATCAATGGCATCCTTGACCAGGGCATCACAGCTAAAATTGTTCACCAAATTTGTTATGCGTCGCTTCAGGGCATCAATCAGCGTTGTATACTCACCATGCCCAAAGGCGATATCCCCCCTGACCTCGCGCCATTTGTAGAACCGAAGACCTGGAAGTTACCCACTTCAATTGAAGTATCAGACTACCTTAAATCCAAAGGCATCTACTCCGAACGTCTCCTTCGAGCTTGCCTGGGACTATATCAGGGAGAGCTAGAGATGGCCTTAGCCGATGCTGAGGATGTAGAAGATGCTGTAGCCCAGTACAAGCGCCGTAAGCTTCAGTCGCGGGGCATCATGCATATCCCACAACCGGACTGTATGGCAGTGGGCTGCGAGAATATCTTGACCCTGATCGATAAAGTTGGGAAATCATTGTTACCGGAAGCTGAAGCTGCGGGTCTACCCTTCCCGAAAGGTATAATTCTGATGGGGCCACCAGGAACGGGTAAGAGCTTAGCGGCTAAGACCGCTGCAACTCGATTAGGCGTGCCCCTCATCTGCGCGGACTGGGGCGGCTTAATCAGTCCTGAGCCGGGGCAGTCGGAAGAGAATATGAGGGCATTCATTGAAACTGCTGAAGCCTCAGCCCCTTGCGTCTTGTTCTTCGACGATTTCGATAAGGCATTTGCCAGTGCCGACCTCAGCCGCGAGAATTCAACAGAGAAACGACTCGCAATGTATCTGCTGACCTGGCTGCAAGAACGCACAGCGAAAGTGTTTTGCATTGTGACCTGTAACCGGATTGCCCAGCTACCGCAAGAGCTGAAGCGTCGTTTCGACTGGCAGGTGTTCGTAGACTTGCCCCATGAAGGAAGTCGTTATGAAATCTTCAAAGTGCATCTTGAGCGCTTCTGCGGATCGATACCAGATTGGGATGTGTATGATTGGAAGCGGTTGATTATGGAGTACAACGAATGTACGCCGGATGAGATTGCAAAGGCTGTTCATCAAGCAGCCTTCAATGCCTTCGATCGCGGGACTCCAAGACAGATTACCCTAGAGGACTTATTTGAGCAGCTATTGACCTTTACTC
>JBAUTA010000931.1:0-2786 GCA_049581985.1 Kovacikia sp. | reverse complement strand
GAGTTATTGCCATCGGTTGCACCAAATTCCGTGCCCTGGAGTACCAACAACGGCCCAAGGGATAGCACAACCACTCCAATAATCAACAATCCGTTATGCGATCGCTTATTCATTGCTTATGGCTCCTGCTCTAGAACTTTGAGCGTTTGTAATTCCTGCTGTCCGTATTTCTGCAACCAATTCCAAACCAGTACCGTTAATAAACCTTCACTCAGTGCTAGCGGTAATTGGGTAATTGCAAAAATACCCACGAATTTAACAAACGATGCCATGAAACCTCCCTGAGCAGCCGGAAATGCCAATGCCAGTTGTACAGCAGTCGCCAGATAGGTACATAAGTCTTCCAGGGTGGTAGCCAGGAAAACTGCAAGTTTCTGCTTGCCCGTTTTCATCACCGTTGTGTAAACCCCATAGGCAACGAGGGGGCCGACGATCGCCATCGAAAATACATTGGCTCCCAGGGTTGTAAGGCCGCCATGGGCAAGGAGTACAGCCTGAAACACTAAAACCAGGCTACCCAGGACTGTCATTACCAATGGCCCAAACAGAATTGTGCCCAACCCTGTCCCCGTCGGGTGTGAGCAACTTCCTGTCACCGAGGGAATCTTCAACGCCGACAACACAAAGGTAAACGCCCCTGCCAGGGCCAACAGCAACTTTAGTTCAGGAGTTTTCTGCGTGATGCGCGTCAGCGATCGCAACCCTACCAGAAAAAACGGCAACGACACCGCCCACCAAAATGCAGCCCACTCCACAGGCAAAAAACCTTCCGCAATATGCATTGCCTGAGCGGGTGTAGCTGAACCCAGCAAAAGATAGCAACTCAAACCAGCCATTAATCCCAGGCTGATCCATTTCTGATTTCGTGTCTTCATCCTGTACCTCGCAGATAAGACGATGGTGTGAGGCGACTGGCAGGCATTCTGGCTGAGGAGCGCAGATTAGGGATGTTAGAGGCAGATCGAGGAGCAGTTAACCTCAAATCTTCCAGCTCACCCCAAATCTCAAATCCTTTCACAGTTGCGGGACAGCGGTAGAATTTCACTACACTTTCCCTGTTTCCTCCGACGGCTGTTCCCCGTCAGAACCAAGTCGTGGACTCAGCATACCTGATCAGGAAAGATTTTAGAGAATTTTCAACAAATGTTTTGCCCCACAGTCTACCCCTATAGCCCTACATAAGCGTGGTAAAGCCTGGAGTTAAAGAGGATGGGGGGCTTTGCCTCAGCCAGAGGTTCTACCGTTCTTGATCTGCCCCTGCCAAATGGATTGGTTAATGACTTTTAAGATGGTTTCAACTAACAGCGTTGACTCCATCGGTTTTGGCAGATGCGCTTGAAAACCAGCGGCAAGGGCTTGCCGTTGATCCGCCTCATTCACGTATGCAGTCAGCGCAATTCCGGGCAGGTGGCTGGTTTGGGTTACGTTCCGAACTCGCTCCATCAACATATAGCCATCCATCCCAGACATGCCAATATCGCTAATCAGAACATCTGGTTTAATCTCTACGAGGGCATCGATCGCCGCTGCGGCTGATGAAACAGTGGTTACCCTTGCGCCCTGTAGTTGCAGGGTAAAGGCGATCATTTCGCGGTTATCTGTATCGTCTTCCACCACTAGCACGTGAATATTACTTAACTTTTCTTCAGCTATGGGGGAGTTGCCTTTCGCGATCGGCTGTGAACTAGCCGCAGTCAGGGGAAGGCTAACCGTAAAGGTTGCGCCCTGCCCCTCTCCTGGGCTTGCCGCCTGAATATTTCCCCGATGTATATCTACAATTTGTTTCGCAATTGCTAACCCCAACCCTAATCCACCAAATGTTCGGGTTGTTGTGCTATCTGCCTGTTGAAAATGGTCAAATACGTGAGGCAGGAAATCAGCGGAAATACCCTTACCAGTATCAATGACTTGCAGCCGCGCAAATGAATCAACATAGTCAAGGCAAATGGTAATGTTCCCTCCCTGCGGGGTAAATTTAACGGCATTAGAAAGCAAGTTCCACACGACTTGTTTAAGGCGATTGGCGTTTCCTAAAATCTGAAATGGAGCATGGTCTAACTGGATTTGAATTTGAATTAATTTGGCCGTTGCACTGGCCTGGACTGTCTCTAAAGCATCCTCAATAATTGGGATTAAATGAACTGGAGTCATCTCTAGAATCAATTTATCCCTAAGGATACGAGACACATCCAGCAAATCATCAATCATTTGAGCCTGTAGCCTGGCATTCCGCTCGATCGCACCCAATGCCCGTCGGGTTGTAACCTCATCAAGTTCAGCAGATAACAGCAACTTCGCCCAACCCAGAATCGGATTTAACGGGGATCTCAACTCATGGGAAAGAACTGCTAAAAACTGATCTTTCAGATAGTTAGCTCTTTCTGCGGATTCTTTTGCAGCTTGCGCCTCAAGTCGTAATTCCCGCTCACGCCGCTCACTCAAGATTTTCTGCGTCGTTTCGTTAACGGCAATAAAAATGCCACCGACCCCATCAGACTGTCCCCAAATAGGGGTATAGGAAAAAGTAAAATAACACTCTTCAGGATAGCCATTCCGCTCCAACATCAGAAGTTGGTCTTCAGACCAGGTTGCCGTCCCTGTCTCCATAACATGATTCAGGAGAGGACCAGCAAAATCCCACACTTCCTGCCAACAGTCTTGCCCCCGTTGTCCTAGCGCGATTGGATGTTTGTTACCCAAGATCGGAATATAAGCATCATTGTAAAACTGGATATATTCTTTTCCCCATAGAATTTGCATGGGAAACCTGGATAACAGTAGAATCT
>JBAUTA010000930.1:0-2778 GCA_049581985.1 Kovacikia sp. | reverse complement strand
ATACTATACGACTCCGAGGCTTGGCAGCCTCGTGAGAACCCTCACTACATCCCACGACTGAAGTACGATGGGTTTTGCGGGTTCTCAGGCTCTCCCTTCTCTATAAAGTTTCAGTAAAGATAGGGGGAATGTATCAAAATTGCTTGACAATTAGGGGCAAACCCCTTAATTTTTTAACTAGACGATAAAATAATTTCAGTTGAAAAATCACTCCTGTTAGCTTACTTTTGTTAACGCAATGACTCAATGATTGCGGTGGAAAAAATGCAGGATCTTTTATCTTCTGGCTGCTATTTGTCATTGATGTTAAGAAGGTTGATGTCAGGAAAAACTTACTGATTTTAACTGTAAATTTTTTCACCTTGAGATATCTAGATTGTTTATCTCCAGTTAAAATCAAAAAGTCTGAATTTTAAGGATCCTTCCTTAAGCCTTCACTTTTTTTGCCTTTCTTGTCTTGTTATTTTAAACGTAGCGGTTCATAGTTGTATGAAGCGAAGGGGAGTTTAGGAGTCGCACTACTATCAAACCCTCCATCATCCGGTTGGATATTTGATAGAAGCTCAGTCGAGACAACCACTCTGAAAGCCTTTCTTATACTCCGAATTCACCTGCTCCTTACATACTCCGAAACCGCCTGCTCCTTACTTGAATGGGAAGGACACAAATTAGCTTTCTTCACCTGTTTGAAATGGCTGTTTGACATGGCTTTCCCATCTTTGCGATTGGTACGATTAGTCCGGTTGGTAAAGCCTTTGTTTCCCTATTGCCATGATTAAAGCTTTTTTCGCCAAAGGTTTTTGCATTCTAAGCTACTATTTTGATTCCAGAGCCTTTTATTCATTCATCTGGTTTCATTTATCCAGGTTCATTTGCCTGATTAGCTCCGTCAAGGTTGAAGATGAGGGGTTTGGTCAGGGAAAGGTTTTAGGCTCCTGGATTAGTAGATCAACGAAGCTGATTAGGGATGAACTGGTGAAAGAAATAGCCTGAAGTGGGACATTTAGCCCCGAAAGGTGCCTGGTTCTATCTGATTATTCTTCACCTTATTTATTTCAAAAATTAAGACTATCCAGTTCAAGCATTTTTGTTCAACCCTCTGCCACAAAGCCCTGGCGCTGTTTTATTCGTTAACTTTTGGTCATGCTGATTAAGAATAGGCTTGCTTTAACCCGTCTGAAGTAGATCTACATTGCCCTTGACGCAGTTTGTTTTGTGATTTTTAGGAGTTTATTTTCGTAGAGATTGGTGGTGATCTATGAAAATTTATATTCTCAGAACTTTTCCCCTGACAGGATTTGGCGGATTGCCCAATTTCCCCCATCCGGAAAGAGGACAGACATCGATCTGGACCCTGAGATGATTTTCAGCAAACTACCTGAACATGCCCTCTGTTATCTCGGAAAATTGCCATGTCCCCTATTTACAGTGAACCAACTATTTTCGCGGCGCAGGATACAGCTCAGAGTCAGTTTCTCACACCTTTCCAACGCAAGCTGTTGCTTAAGAGTCTCCATACTGAGCAACGACAGGAATATCGCCGCCGGATTGAAATTATGTTGCTCGCAGATGCTGGTCAATCTCAGACGCAAATCTGCGAGACGGTAGGGTGCTCTCAAGAAACTGCCCGATATTGGATTACTATGGCCCGCACAGGCCAGGCCCATACCTGGAATGATCATCCGATTGGACGTCCTAAAACGGTTAATGATGAGTATTTGGAGCGTTTAAGAGAGTTGGCCAGCCATAGCCCACGGGAATACGGCTATCCATTTCAGTGCTGGACAGCTCAATGGCTCGGTAAACATCTGGCAAAGGAGTTTTGCATTGAGATTAGCGATCGCCATATCAATCGGTTGCTGAAACAAATGGGGCTTTCTACTACCAGCCAACGGAAGCAGCCAAAACCCTCGCCTCACCCATTGGACTCAAAAGATTCTGGAATTGTCATTAGCAATTTGAAATCTGCTTCACGCCCTGAATCTGAAGAGTTATGGATATTTAAATCTGTCTATTAATAGGGTGCGCTGATGACTCAACCTTCACCAGTTCAGACTGTTTCCCGAGAACAGCTCTCACACCTATTGGGGCAATCGCTTTCGGAGCAGGAGTTCTCCCAATGCTTGAAACAAATGCAATTCCTGGAGCCAACCGCCGGAAAACGGTTTTGGCAATCGTTTGACCATGGGGCGATCGGGCTTTATTTGATTCTGGAGGGTAAGGTTCGGTTGCTCGATCTCGATGACAACCTGCTTACCACCCTGGATGCAGGAGATTCCTTTGGGGAAACCAGTTTATTCCCAGAGGGGGCTTTTCAAGCCTATGCCGCCAGGGCATCCATTCATCTAAAACTTTGCTACCTGCCTGCCAAACTCCTGCAACCCCTGATGCAGAAATACCCCACAATTCGGCAACAACTGCATCAGCAGGCAGTCCGACATAATTGGTTGTTACTGGCCAATGGGGTGGAGGAGCAGAAACAGGAGCAGCAGAAGCAGGTTCGGAGCGGGGCAGAGACTCAGGGTTGGGGAAACCGGGAAAATTTCCGATCGACACTTTCCCATTCACCAGTTCCCGACCTAACTCGCGATACTCCTGCTTCCCCTCGGCACAAAATCAGTCGGGCTTACTTTCCCAGCCCTGCGGTGCAGGTTGGTCACTGGTGGCAACGGATTTCCCACCGTTATGCGTTCTATGCCCAACAGAGTGCTTCCGATTGTGGTGCGGCTTGCCTGGTCATGGTTTCCCGTTACTGGGGAAAAAACTTTAGTCTCAATC